>JAYTNA010000369.1:0-2322 GCA_043748865.1 Saprospiraceae bacterium | reverse complement strand
TTGTCGGCAATGTGCGATTGAAAGATAAAGATGCGATTATGTTTTGCGACTCCGCTATTCTCGATAATGCGAATAATGTGATTGCACGTGGCGGTGTCGTAATTAAGCAAGGCGATTCGGTGAATGTATTTTCCGATTCTTTGCATTATTTCGGTAATACGCGACAAGCGGATTTGTTCGGCGATGTGATTTTGAAAGACAACGACAAAAAATTATTTACTACAAAACTGCATTACGACCTCGCACAAAAAATTGCCACTTACGTTGTGCCGGCAACACTCGACGACGGTAAATCTCAACTCACAAGTCGGCGCGGCGAATATCGCGTCATTCAGCACGAAGCCTTTTTTAAAGATCATGTGATTGTGGTGAGTAAAGACGTGCAGATAAAAACCGACACGCTGCGATTCAATACCGAAAAAAATATTGCTTATTTCCTCGCACCGACTTTGTTTTATATGAAGGATTCAGCGCGATTTTATACGGAATCCGGTTTTTACGATTTGGATAAAGATCAAGCCGAGTTCACAAAAAAACCGCAGTACGAAAAAAAATTACAAATCGCCACCGCCGATACGATGTATTATGACGGCATCACCAATCTTTTAATGCTGCAAGGCAATGCTGTTTCATACGATTCAATCAGAAATGCGACAGCGAATACGATTGTTTATAACAGAAAAACCGAAGAAACTTTTTTAAAAGGCAATGCTTTTTTTAAAGATACATCTCAAACCGTAAAATCAGATACGATTTTGTACGACGTAAAAGCCAAAACGTATCGCACGCGTGGCAGAACGAATATCGTAAACGGCAAACAATTGATTGATGCCGACGTAATTGATTTTGAATCGAAAGATAGTGTGGGTGTTGCACGCGGGAATGTTTTTTGGCAAGATACGTCGGCAAAAACAACTTTACGATGCGAGATGATGCAATACGATCAAAAACGCGATTATATAAAAGCATTCGGTAAGCGACCTATTTTATCGTCGTTGGTAGAAAAAGATACGCTTTGGATGCGCGCCGACACCATTATTACTTTTAAAGAAACCGCACTCGATACGGCACGCACGTTACTCGGTTTCAAACACGTGCGCATGTTTAAAAAGAATTTTCAAGCAGTATGCGATTCGTTGGCGTATGTACAAAAAGATTCCGCCTTCCGATTATTCCGCGACCCCATTGTTTGGTCAGATACGGCGCAACTTTCCGGCGATACTATTCGCGTTTTAATGCACGACAGAAAAATCGATAAGGTTTTACTCGATCAAAATGCGTTCATCATCAACTCTAAAGACGAACATTTTTTCAACGAAATAAAAGGCAGACACACAACCGCATTTTTCGAACAAGATTCTTTACGCCGTATTTTCGTTGAAGGCAATGCCGAATCGCTCTATTATGTCACTGATGATCATAACGCATACGTGAGCGTAAATAAATTGGAGTGTTCGGAAATGCTGATTTATTTGAATAGAAACAAAGTAGATAAAATAAAATTTTTCAAACAACCCAAAGGCAATATGATTCCGATGAAACAAGCCGACCACGACGGTTTAAAATTCAAAGGTTTCAAATGGCAATCGGCACGACGACCGAAAGATAAAAATAATTTATAGCGATAAAAAAACTGCGTAGAGAATTGATTTTCTTTGCGCGATTTTTTTTATTTCATTAACCGCTAACCATTCATTGCTGCCAAAAAAGCTTCTTTCCGCCGTCGAGCGATTGGAATTTTTATACCGGTATTTAAAACAACAAAATCACCATCAGATTGCTTTAGCAATTGCTTTACCATAGAAATGCGAATGATATGAGATTGGTGAATGCGAAAAAAGAGTTCTGATATCGGTACGTTAATTTCAAAATCTGAAGTTAAGTGATCAAAATTTCCCAAATTTGAAGAAACCATAATTTTTTCTCCTTTAATCGTCTCAATCGTTGTGTAACTTCCAGATGATTCGAGACGAACAATATCGGCAATAGGTAAAAAATGAACGCCGGTGGCTGTATGTAAAACCAATTTATCTGCTTTGCGATTTTTATTAGTGGCGAGTAATTCTGCAATTTGTTTTTGAAAATCCGATGTAGATTGTCCGCTTTTAATTTTATCCGCAACGCGTTTTAGTTCATCACGTCCGACGGGTTTCAACAAATAATCAAGTGCGTTCACTTGAAAGGCTTTAATCGCAAATTGATTGAACGCGGTCGCAAATACTATGGCATATTGAGGTGGCGGCAAAGCTGCCAAAACCTCAAAGCCGGTGCCGTCTTTGAGGTCAATGTCTAAAAAAATAGCATCGGGTTTTACGTTTTGAA
>JAYTNA010000368.1:0-1371 GCA_043748865.1 Saprospiraceae bacterium | reverse complement strand
ACTTTATCTACATAATCCACTAATTCACGCGCATCGGAAAATTTACTCAGACACGCCGCTTCAAGAAAAACATAATCATATTTTTTGCTAAAATCATTAACTTGATGTTTGAAATCAACACCCGACAATAATTCCGAAGGTGAATGGCTACTCATTTTATTGCCAATAATATCAACTTTAGCCAATTTGAAATCAAAATCCAATTTTTTTGCTTTGCCGTTACTCGCGGAAACAAGCGCGGTAGTATCAACACCGGTTTTTAAAAACGGATTTGGCGATAAATGCGAAAGTGTATTGTGTTTAAAATTCGTATCGATGATGAGTACTTTTCTGTTTTTTATTGAAAGCGCGTGTGCCAAAGCCGCTATTAAAAAAGATTTTCCTTCGCTCGGTTTCAGCGAAACGAATAAAAAAGAACGCGCTTCACTTGTCTCAATATCGTGACGCAATTTACGCAAAGCTTCTTTGAAATACTCTACCTCTTTTGAATTTTTTTCTGTCTCGAAAATTTGCGCAAAATCATTATTCTTTTTGTTGTCCAACTTATTTAAAATACCCAAAAGTGGTAAGCCGATATGTTTCGCATATTGAAAACGCGAACTCAAAGACCGATCGAAATAACTCAAACAGAAAAGCAAAAGCATACCCAAAGTGCCGGCACTCACGCCGGCAAAAGTTGCCAATAAAGTGCGTTTCGATGCTTCCGGCGTATATGGATACATTGGATTTTCAATCACTTTCATCGGATTTTCTTTCGAGCCGGATTCTTTTATAACATCTGCTTGATTTTTTTTATCAAAAACGTTTTCGTATTCTTTTTGTGCAGTTTCAATTTGCTGCGTCAGTTTTCCCAATTCGGCATTGTCGTTGATGAGTTTAATTTTTCTGCCTTGCAATTCATCAATGCGTGTATTGAGCGTAGTAATTGTTTGTTTTGAACCGTCGCGTGTGGCTTCTGCATCGGCTTTGCGCAAAAAAACTTCATTATTTTTTTGAATTACCGGATCTTGCTCGTCGCGTTTATCAACAACGTTGGCATGAACAAGCGCCTCGCGTTTTGCTTTTAACGTTTCAATTTCTTGTTGAATTAATTGATTGTCTTTAGATGAAGCGTTGACGGATTTAATTTGGAGTGCGTGAATCTGATTGCCGAGATCAGCAATGCCTTCGTTATTAAAAACATTTGTTTTATAAGTAAGTTGCACCTGCTCGGCATACGGACGTTGTTCTTCGCCGTATTTTCTGGCGGTTTCGAGGTTGAAACTATATTTTTTTTCTTCCTCGTTACGCACCATTTCTAATTCTTTTATTTGAGAAACGATGGCTTGACTTTGTTCCATTAACGCGACAACGCCGTGATTTTTAGCGTAA
>JAYTNA010000367.1:0-3086 GCA_043748865.1 Saprospiraceae bacterium | reverse complement strand
CATGACAGAAACACATACTTTTACTCTCGCTTATTGGATTTCAAAATTAATAGTCAAGCATTCCAAACAAACATTTGAAAACATTTCGGCTTTGCTCTTGTGTTTGATGTTTAGTTTAAATTTAAATGCACTAACAACTTGGTACATTACGACAACCGGCAACGGCACTTTAACAGGTGCAAGTTGGACAAATGCAGCTTCCGATTTACAAACCATAATTAATAACGCAGCAGTCGGTGACGAAATTTGGGTGGCAGCCGGCACCTACAATCCGACTCAAGACCCGCTCGGAAATAGTTCGCCTACGAATGTTCGTGATAAAACTTTTCATCTTAAATCCGGTGTAAAAATTTACGGCGGTTTTGCCGGCACTGAAACGATGCGACCGCAACGCGATTATAAAATCAACAAGACAATTTTAAACGGTGCAAATGCTTACCATGTTATTGTTTCCGTCAATGATGATAACACTACCTTGGTAGATGGTTTTACAATAACCGGCGGCAACGCAAACGGTAGCAGTTCACTTTCAGTAGAAAGCGTAACTATTGATGCAAGATTTGGCGGCGGTTTTTATAACTCTTTTCAATCTAACCCAACAATTTCTAATTGTATTTTTTCCGTTAATGGAGCTTTTCAAGGTGGCGGTGTTTATAATTTTAATTCTTCCGCACCAAGCATTACGAATTGTATTTTTTTCGGAAATTCGGCACAAGCCGGTGGCGGCGTGTTTAGCCAATTTGCTTCACCGATATTTATCAATACAACTTTTACCGGCAACACTGCTGCGGGTAGTGGCGGTGGTTTAAACATTGACAATACTTCAACACCCAATTCGATAATAATCAATTGTATTTCGTGGGGAAATACCGGTGATGATGTCATCGGTAGTGGAAACGTAACTTACTCTATTATTCAAGGCGGATTTTTAGGCACCGGAAATTTAAACGTTGACCCGCTATTTAAAAATGCCGCAAACCCAATCGGGGCTGATGGTATTTGGGGTACTGCCGACGACGGCTTGCAATTGAGTTTGTGTTCTCCGGGTATTGACGCCGGCACCAATTCGGGTGCGCCGAGTGCTGATTATGTCGGCAACGCAATTTTTAACAGTGTAAAAGATATGGGTGCTTACGAAAGTAATTTAGCCGGAAAGCCTATCGCAAACATAACAGGAACTACAACAGCTTGCGATTTAGTAACACTTACTGCCACCGGCGGTACAACTTATCTTTGGTCTGGCGGCAATTCAATTCATTCTGCAACAAATACTTTTAATAATTCCGGTAGTTATACCGTCACTGTAACTAATGCCGGGTGTACAGCAACAGCTTCTCAAACTGTCAGTGTATCGCCGACACTAACACCGACAATAAGAATCACGGCAAGTTCCTCAACTCCAATTGCAGGTCCTTTAGGTCAAACAATAACGTTTACCGCAACCGCAACAGGTACAGGTTCCGATCCATATTATAGTTGGTATGTGAATGATTTTAAGATAAGTAGCGGAACTGCAGCTACTTATTCAATCAGTAGTTTGCAAAATAATGATACAGTAAAATGCGTATTGTCTATATCTCCTTTCGATATGTGCTATACTGTAAGTTCCGTAACAAGCAATATGATAACGATGTCTGTCACTTGCCCGTCGCCATCGCTTTCTGTTTTGTACGTAAAAACTACAGCAAGCGGTACTAAAGACGGCAGCAGTTGGGCAAATGCGACAAACGATATTCAAAAGGCTTTGGATAATGCCTGCGGTATTACGGAAATTTGGGTGGCAGCCGGCATCTACAATCCGACACAAGACCCGTTCGGAAATACTTCACCGACGGATGTGCATGATAAAACTTTTCATCTGAAAAATGGCGTAAAACTGTACGGCGGTTTTGCCGGTACTGAAACAGCACTTGCACAACGTGATTATAAAATAAACAAAACAATTTTAGATGGTGCAAATGCCTATCATGTTGTTGTGTCTGTTAACGATGATAATACGACGGTTTTAGATGGTTTTACTGTTACAGGCGGGAAAGCTAACGGATCTACATCTTTAATTGTAGAAGCAGTAAATATAGATGCAGGATTGGGGGGGGGTATGTATAATTCTTACAACTCTTCTCCAACTATCACCAATTGTATTTTTATTAATAACGCAGCTTCAGTTCAAGGAGGAGGTTTCTATAATTTTAATGCTTCAGCACCCACTATTACGAATTGTTTCTTTTCAAATAATACTTGTACAGGGGTCGGAGGAGCTGTGTATAGTCAATATAGTTCACCAAGTATTACTAATTGCGTATTTTCAAGCAACTCGGCACTACAAGGCGGCGGTATATTTTACGAATCTTCGGCACCAACTATTATTAATTGTGTTTTAAACGGCAATTCCGACGGACTTTTCAATAACGACCCATTATCAAATGCGACGATAACGAACTGCATTTCGTATGGAAATACGAACAACGACGGCTTAAAAAATGATATTGTCACGTATACCATCACTCAAGGCGCATTTGCAGGCATCGGTAATTTGACCAGTGATCCGTTATTTAAAAATGCAGCTAACGCGATCGGAATTGATGGTATTTGGGGTACTGCTGACGATGGTTTGCAATTAAGCTATAACAGCCCGGCTTACAATGCCGGCACTAATACCGACGCACCGACAACGGATATTTTAGGTAATCCAATTTTTGGAGGTATAAAAGATATGGGTGCTTATGAAAGCCAAACTAATTTAAATACAGTTAAGTTGGCTTTAAAAGTTTTTTTACAAGGACCTTACAACGCCTCAACGGGTTTGATGAATGATGCTTTGCGTTCGCTTGCTACTTTTCCGCTTACTTCTCCTTATTCAGGTACGACTGAGGCGATTCAAACACCTGCGATATTAACCGGTACTACAAGCCCGACTGCCATTGTGGATTGGGTAAAAATAGAACTGCGCGATGCCAATGCGCCATCAAGTGTCTTATTCTCGCGCGGTGCTTTACTTCTCAGAAACGGTTCGGTGGTGGATACTGACGGTGTTTCACCCGTTGCATTTTACAACGTGCCTTATCCTATACCTAATTATTACATCG
>JAYTNA010000366.1:0-1327 GCA_043748865.1 Saprospiraceae bacterium | reverse complement strand
AGAGAACGCAGCTCTGCTGCTTTTCAAAAAAAATGCCTATTTAATGCCGGACTCTAAAACCTCAACGACGGTAAACCTTGATAACATTAAACAATATAAGCAGTAAATTAACAATTAACCACTAACCATTAACCATTAGAGAAAATGTCTCCCGATATTACAGTCGTTATCCCTTTGTTGAATGAAGAAGAATCTTTACCGGAATTAGAGGTGTGGATTCGTCGTGTGATGGACGAAAACAAATTGTCTTACGAAATTATTTTTGTAGACGATGGTAGTAAAGATAAATCTTGGCAAGTGATTGAAAACCTATCGGCAAACAATCCGAATGTACGCGGCATAAAATTTCGACGCAATTACGGTAAATCTGCGGCACTCAATACCGGTTTTGCAGATGCAAAAGGACACGTTGTATTAACTATGGATGCCGACTTGCAAGATTCTCCGGACGAAATTCCGGATTTATATAAAATGATTACAGTGGATGGTTTTGATTTAGTGAGCGGTTGGAAACAAAAACGATTTGACCCATTGAGTAAAACTATTCCGACAAAAATATTTAATTGGGCAACGCGCAAATTGAGCGGTATCAATAATCTGCACGATTTTAATTGCGGCTTAAAAGCGTATAAACTTGATGTGATAAAAAGTATTGAAGTTTATGGCGAAATGCACCGATATATTCCCGTACTTGCCAAATGGTCAGGCTTTACAAAAATCGGCGAAAAAGTTGTGCAACATCGTGCGCGACAATACGGCGTAACAAAATTCGGTTGGGATAGATTCATTAACGGTTTACTCGATTTAATGTCCATTACATTTGTCGGCAGGTTTGGTCGCCGTCCGATGCACTTTTTTGGTACAATCGGTCTGCTGATGTTTTTGGTGGGTTTTATTTCTGCGTTTATTGTCGGTGCGACAAAATTATACAATTTAGAACACAATATTCCGGCGAATCTCGTCACCAATAATCCGTATTTTTATATTGCTTTAACGACTATGATTCTCGGCACAATGCTTTTTGTCACCGGCTTTTTGGCAGAGATGGTTGCACGTAATTCCCCGAACAGAAATTTGTATGTCATTGAAAAAAAGATTTGATTGGTTAATTGGTTGATTGATAATTGGTTGATTTGGTATAAAAAATGCGCAAAGAAATTTATTTTTCTTTGCGCACTTTTTATTTTTCAAAAAACCAAGATTAAAGGATTTAATTATTTACAAGATTTTTTTCAAAAAAGATTGTAACTATTTAGCACCGCGCTAAAATTATGGGATTTTGGATAAAAATCATAATTTTGTGAATAACAACGTTGAAACTTGAATT
>JAYTNA010000365.1:0-3878 GCA_043748865.1 Saprospiraceae bacterium | reverse complement strand
CGATAAACGCGCGCCGATATTTAAAGTCAATTGAGGCGAAATTTTCCAATCGTCGCCGAAATAAACGGCGTATTCGTTGGCATATTTTGCTTTCAGTTTATCGGAATTGGTAAAAGTTGTATCGCCGTTGCTGCCCGTGACGACATTTGGCGTGAAGCGGTGATACGTGAAGTTTGCACCGAATTTTAATGTGTGTTGTGTAGATGCGAAATAATCGAAATCGAGTTTAGCGTTCCAATCGCGCACACCCGAATAGACATTGAATTTAAAAACATCTTGTCCGCCGCCCGCCGAAAAATCGTAATCGTTATACACGCCGGCGAGATTCATAAAAAGTTTTTTAGAAAAAACATGATTCCAACGCAAAGTCGCGGTCGCATTACCGTAAGGCAAATTAAATTCAAAACCTCTGTCTCTATTTGAAAACTTAAATACATCTCTGCCGAAATACGCGCTCAAATACACGCGATCTTTTTCGCTGATGCTGTAATTTATTTTTGCATTGAGGTCATAAAAATAATAATTAGAACCCGCAAATTTTGTTTTACTGATAGCACCTTGAGCAATATCCAAAGCATAAGTGCGTCGCGCAGAAATAATAAACGATGCGCGTTCTTTCACAATCGGACCTTCAATAGTCAAGCGCGAAGCAATTAATCCGATGCCGCCATCAACGGCATAAGTTTTATCATTGCCTTCTTTCATCTGAATATCAATCACACTCGACAATCTGCCGCCGTATTGTGCCGGCATACCGCCTTTTATAAGCGTCAAATTTTTTATGGCATCGGCATTAAAGACAGAGAAAAAACCAAGTAAGTGACCCGGATTATAAACAATTGCTTCGTCCAATAAAATCAAATTCTGATCAATACCACCACCGCGAATATATAAACCACTGCTGCCCTCATTTGCTTTCACACCCGGCAAAAGTTGAATAACTTTGAGCGGATCAGCTTCACCGAAGAGTACCGGCGTTTTTTTTATGCTTTCAATCGGAATCGTCACCGTCCCCATTTTTGTATCGCGCACATTTTTGTCTTTGGCTTCGGAAGTAATTTCTACGGTTTGTAACTCGACGCCTTCTTCCATCTGAATATTCAAAACTTTATCTTCTAAGAGGTCAAGCGGCAATTCTTTATCGGCATAGCCGACGTAAGTTATTTTGAAAGTATAAACGCCTTTCGGCACTGTCAGCGAATAGAAACCGTAAGTATTTGTGCCTGTACCTTGAAAAAGATTCGCTTTATTGGCAATGTTGACACCAATAAGCGTTTCGCCGGTGCGTTTATCTTTTATGTAACCGGAGAGCGTTACGTTTTGTGATGTAATACCGGAAAAAACAAATAAAAAAATAGGTAGTAAAATTTGATGGCGCATTGAGTCGGGTTTTTTTGAAAAATAATCTCGTTACAAAGAAAACGTTTTTTGATGCTTTTTGGTTGTCGGTTATTAATTTTTAACTTTTAGAATAAAGATGCGCTCATTCAAAAGTTGACGATATTTTTTCTTTAAATCCGGAGATAAAAAACAAACGTTGATTAAATGAAACCATTCCGGCATAACGGCAGCAAGTTCATTTGAAATTTGTCGGATGGTTTTGTCGGAAAGTTTCAAACGCTCTTTACCGAAGTAATTAACCAATAATTCGTGAGTGATTTTTCTTTTTTTTCCGGCTAAAGGCAAAGCCAATTCTTCAATATTTACGCCGCTTAAAACGATTGTTGAATTGAGCAAATCATAAGCCGGCGACAATTCTATTTTGCCGTTGCGGGTAATGAGCGAGAAATTTTTAAGATGTGCGTCTTCATTGCCTACTAAAAAATTAAATAGCACCAATCGAAATAATTTTATTTTTTCAATTGCCGGAAAAGTACAAAACCGCTCGATAACTTCTGCCAATTTTTCCATTGAGGCATCGTATTTAGTCTCTCTGTCGCGTCCGAGTAATTGCGCGAAATCTTCGACAGCTAATTTTTGTCCTTTTTTCAAGCGATCAAACCGTCGAATAAAATAAGTCAAACTGCCATCTTTTGAACCGACCAATCCGGATATCGGAATTTCTATGCCCACTTTTTTTGCCATAAGCATCGTTACAGATTCATTTTCGGGCAATTGCAAAAAATCTCGATTTTGCGGTTTCAGAATAAACATACCTCCGGTATCAATTATCTCAAAACATTGTTTACGACGATTAAGTACCGCACTCAATTTGGGTTGAATGCCTTGAATACTCATTTTTTTTTCACGATTAACAGCATCAGACCTTTGTTCGTCGGCTGAAAAAGGTAAATCATGTAAATCTTTTAAACCTTTAGAAAGTAAAGACAAACCTTCCGGACTATACACGGCATCACCGCAAGGCGAATAAATTATGCGACAATAATTCATGGCTCAAAAACAGTAACTGCTCCCACGAGGTCTGCACCTACAACGAGAAGTTGAGAAAAATAATCATGGCGGTCAATTTTTCGATGGCGCAACAAACCCTCTAATTGTCCGCCTTCCGGCAAAACACCGTCAAAAAAAGGCGGAAAGGTTGAGTATTCATAGTTGTTCGCTGTAATCGGCATCGTCAACGAAACAGGTTCACCGGTATAGTCGGCGTGATAAGCAAAATGATAACCGGACGCATCCGTTTCAGTCAAAATGCCGGCTTCTTTATCATGAACTTTTATAATGGCTTGTCTCATATTTCAACTTTAGCATTTGATAAAGAAAATTCTTGCATAAGCGGACTGTCAAAACGCATACTAATATTTAAAACAGCACATACTTTTGCCAAAGATTGAAATTGTATAGTTTCTTTGCCGTGTTCAATATCAAAAACGACTGTTTTTCCGACAACCGCAAGATTTGCTAATTCATTACGTGATAATTCCGCTTTTTTGCGGTGAAAGTAAATAAGTTTGGCAATTTTTTTAAAATCCATTATTTTTACTGTTTTGACAGTAAAAATACCTAATTAATTTAAAAGCAACAAATTTTCTAGAATTTTTTTTAAAACTTACCGGTTTAGCGGTAAAAACATCGTATTTAAGCTATTGAATTGGTTTTCATTTTTTTGTTTTCATTTTTTGTTTATTTTTATGGTTTAATCTACCTCTATCAATTACCAATTACCAATCACTAATTTGCTTCTTATTCAATCTTTTTTCACCGGCACTGATGTTGTTCAAATAGCGCAATCGCTGTTAGGCAAAATATTAGTGACGCATTATAATGGCGTTCGTACATCCGGACGCATTGTAGAAACCGAAGCGTATCGCGCACCGGATGATTTAGCGAGTCATGCTTCCAAATTTCCGCACACACCGCGCGGTAAAGATATGTTGCTCGCTGCCGGCACTGCTTATGTTTATTATTGCCGCAATCATCCGTTATTCAATATCATCACTGCACCCGAAGGCACGGCGCATTGTGTTCTCATTCGTGCCATCGAACCGATTGATGGGATTGACATGATGCAAACCCGCAGACCACACGTAAAAAAATTACAAGACTTTACAAATGGTCCGGGCAAATTTACGCACGCACTCGGTATTTCTGTGGAGGTATCGCATCGAACAGATTTATGTGTCGGGAAAAATATTTGGTTAGAAGATGACGGATTTATCGCGGAAAAAATAATCACAACGCCGCGTATTCGCGTGGACGGTGCCGGCAAAGAAGCGGCGGAACGTTTGTGGCGATTTTATTTAGCCGAAAATAATTTTGTCAGTGAGAAAAGATTTTTTTTGAAAAAGAACCAAGATTAAAGGATTTAAAGATTATAAAGATTTTTCAAAAAAGATTGTAACTATTTAGCACCGCGCTAAAATTATGGGATTTTGGATAAAAATCATAATTTTGTGAATAACAACGTTGAAACTTGAATT
>JAYTNA010000364.1:0-2278 GCA_043748865.1 Saprospiraceae bacterium | reverse complement strand
TCACGGATAATCGGTCAAAATTTTTCTAAAAAAATGGACAATAGACGCCGGACAATAGACGATAGAAAAACAAATGATTGGGCTTTTCTATCCTCTATTGTCCGACATCTAATGTCCATTTTTTTTATTTTTAAAATTACTTGTAAGATATTTTATTAAAGAATATATTTGCACATAGAATTAAAAATTACAAACAAAATTAGTTTTTTATTTTCCCATAGCATTATATCCTATCCCTCGCCGATTATTTTTTTAGAATCATTTAACGGAAATTATTATTTAATTTATACAACCTTATAACTATTATGAACATATCTGTCGTAGGCACGGGTTACGTTGGTTTAGTTACCGGCACTTGCTTTGCCGAAACCGGTAATCATGTCATATGTGTTGACATTAATGCCGAAAAAATTGAACGGCTTAAACGCGGCGAATTACCTATTTATGAACCGGGATTAGATACCGTCTTCGATCGAAACACTAAACAAGGTAGGTTGCATTTTACAACCTCGCTTAAAGACTCCATCGAAAAAGCAGAAGTTATTTTTCTCGCTTTACCGACTCCGCCGGGTGAAAATGGTTCCGCCGATTTATCTTATATTATCGGTGTTGCAAAAGATTTATCGAAAATTATTACAAGTTATAAAGTTATCGTTGATAAAAGTACAGTTCCCGTTGGTACTTCCGAGAAAGTTACCGCAGTATTAGCGGAACACTTAGATAGAAGTTTATTTGATGTCGTTTCTAATCCGGAATATTTACGCGAAGGTGTCGCGGTGGACGATTTTTTAAAACCCGATCGCGTTGTCATCGGTACAGATTCAGAACGAGCGCGTAGTGTGATGAAAAGGTTGTACGAACCTTTCGTACGTCAAGGAAACCCGATTTATTTCATGGATGAGCGTTCGGCTGAAATGACCAAATATGCTGCCAATAGTTATTTAGCGATGCGCATCTCTTTTATGAATGAAATTGCGAATTTATGCGAACGTGCCGGTGCCAATGTAGATTCAGTGCGTATCGGTATGGGCAGTGATAATCGTATCGGCAAACGTTTTTTATTTCCGGGTAT
The DNA here is from genome assembly GCA_043748865.1 of Saprospiraceae bacterium. Lineage (GTDB taxonomy): Bacteria > Bacteroidota > Bacteroidia > Chitinophagales > Saprospiraceae > JAAFJT01. The sequence continues at coordinate 1,206 of JAYTNA010000364.1, read as the reverse complement.
CGGTTATGGCGGTTCTTGTTTTCCGAAAGATGTTCAAGCACTCGCAAAAACCGCTGAAGACTTTGACTACGATTTCAGGATTTTGAAATCCGTGATGAAAGTAAATAAAATTCAGAAAGCGATTTTATTTAAAAAAATTCAGAAATTTTATAAAAAAGACATTTCAGGAAAAACTTTTGCCGTTTGGGGTTTGGCTTTTAAACCTAATACCGACGATATACGCGAAGCACCCGCTCTTGAAATTATTGATGATCTTTTAGATGCCGGGGCGAAAGTACAAGTCTATGATCCGGAAGCTATGGAAAATGTCAACCGGATTTACGGCGATAAATTAATTTATTGCGCCGACGAATATCACTGCCTCAGCAACGCAGACGCACTTATCATTGCTACCGAATGGGGTATTTTCCGCACACCGGATTTTGAGCAATTACAAAATATAAAAGACAAAGCTATTTTCGATGGACGTAATTTATATGATGTCGAAGAAATGAAAGGACGCGGTTTTCATTACGAAAGTATTGGAAGAGAAGTGGTTAAGAATTAAAAATTAAAAATTAAAAATTAAAATCAGTAAACCTTCAGATAAACTTAATGGCTTAATGATTTTAATTTTTGATTCTTAATTGCCCTATGCGCTCAATTCAATTTCACCATTAATTTCCGGTAGGATTAATTCTTTTTCTTCCGCTTCAAATGCTTTAATGGCTTTTTCGTGATCAAGTTTCAAAGGCTCCCAAGTATCGAAATGACAACCGATTATGGTGTTGCATTGAATAAATTCTGCGCAAATAACGGCATCTTTGTAATCCATTGTAAACCGTCCGCCAATCGGCAGAATGGCGAAATCCAATGCCGGACAAAGCATGGGTATCAATTGCATATCGAGTGTTAATCCGGTATCGCCGGCAAAATAAAAACAACCTTCCGTGTTATAAATTACAAAACCTTGTGCTACGCCGCCATAAATACGATTACCGTTATCATCCGTAAAACTCGAAGAGTGTATCGCATTAACCGCACGCATATTTCCGAAATCATATTTCTTTACACCGCCGACATTCTGAGGCAAAGCATTTTTGATCCCTTTTTTTTCAAAATAATCAACAATTTCGAATTGTGAAATGAGTCTTGCGCCGGTGCGCTTTAAAATAACCTCCGCATCTGCCATGTGGTCCATGTGTGCATGTGTGATAATCACAAAAT
>JAYTNA010000363.1:0-2653 GCA_043748865.1 Saprospiraceae bacterium | reverse complement strand
GCTCATTTTCATGTTATCATCTTTCATTTCTGCCGGTTTCATTTTCATATCTCCCGATTTCGAGTTGCTCATTTTCATGTTATCATCTTTCATTTCTGCCGGTTTCATTTTCATACTATCCTGTTTCATATCCTTCATTTTGGTGTCTGCCGGTTTCATATCCTTCATTTTGGTGTCTGCCGGTTTCATGTCATTCATTTTCATGTCGTCTTGCTTCATATCTCCTTGTTTCATGCCGGTCATTTTATCCGCATTTTTTTTATTTGCGGCACCGTTAATTTCCGGATACATGACCACGTTCATATCCATTTGATTCAACGACATTTGCATGCCCATATCATCTAAGTCGCCGTTCATTTTCATCATGCCGTTCATCATTTTCATACCTTCAAAATATTTCAATTTAGGCATTTCAGGCACCGATTTTGTTTCGCCGGATCCTATGTAAAGCGAAGCGAATTTTGTACGGTCTTCGGGTGTAACTTTTAATTCGTAAGCATTATTATTAGGAATAGTTACTACCACATCATAAGTTTCAGAAACGGCTATGAGCAATCTATCTACTTCTACCGGTTCAACATCGTTGCCGTCGTTAGCAACAACCGTCATTTTTCCGCCGGCATAATTCAACCAAAAATAAGACGATGCACCGCCGTTGGAAATTTTTAAACGCACTTTATCACCCGCTTTGAATTGTGATAATTGACTTTTGTTTTTACCATTGATGAAAAAATAATCGTAATATACATCGCTCACATCCATCGCATTCATGCGTTTCCATTCGTTAGCTATTTTTGTTTTGAAATAACCTTGCCCGATAGCTTCCGCATAGCTTTGAGTCGTGCCTTTTTTTATTGCAAACCAATCCGATGCGTTGTGCAGCATACGGTGTACTTCATTCGGATTCATATCAGTCCATTCACTTAAAATAATCGGAACGGTGGGTACGTCATCAATACCTTTTCTGATAGAAATATCGTCCGGTTTTTTATTCATAATAAATGAACCGTACATACCGATTTGTTCTTGCAAACCCGAATGGCTGTGATACCAATGCGTACCGTGTTGAATAATCGGAAATTTGTACAAGTGGATTGTGTGCGGTTTAATCGGCATTTGCGTCAAATTCGGAACGCCGTCATATTTATTAGGTAACATCAAACCGTGCCAATGCAGTGTCGTTTCTTCATTGAGTTCGTTGTGTACATAAATTTCTGCGGTATCACCTTCCGTAAAAGTTAAAGTGGGCATCGGAATTTGTCCGTTCACAGCTATCGCTCTTTTGGTTTTTCCGGTAAAATTGACGAGCGTATCTTTTATATACAAATGATAAACTACCGATTTACCTTGATACTTTGATGCAATTGGTGTTGCAGCTATGACGCTTGTACGCAACGGCGGCGGCATTAAATGTTGTGCCGAAAGAATACGGGCAGCTATAAAAAAACTGAGGATTAAAGATATCTTTTTCATTTTTGAATTTTTATTTTGAATTTTTATTTTGAAAGATCATCTTTTGTGGCGTTTGCCCAATTAATGATTAAATCTTTATCCGCCTTTGAAAGTACTGCGTTTTTATGAAGCATCGTATAAGACGGTAAAGGCATGACTTCATTTTTTATTTGGCTCGCAATTGATTTAAGTTTACTCTCTTGCCTTCGTTTTGTCAGAGCACCAAACTCACTAAAATTAAGTTGTTTTTTTCCGGCTTGAATATGACTGTTTAACAACCAGCCAATCGGTTGTATATAGGCATAAAACGGATAGTTTGTGTTATTACTGTGGCAATCGTAACACGCATTTTTTAAAATTGCTTGCGCGGTGTCGGGTACAGACACAACCTTAGTAATATCTGTTGCCAATACCTGCCCGTTTGTATTCCGGGCAGGCTGAACAAACTGAATGGCAATAAATATGAAAGCTACTGCCATTATTATTTTTTTTAAATAGCTCATACGCTTTATTTTAGTTCTTCTTTCATGCTACCGCAAGTGGACATTTTTTTACCGAAATAAGGATTATTAATGTCTTTGGTTTCGCTTAACCAAGTTGCTCCTTTTGAATCATTATACATCGGGCAGAAATCTTGATATAAAGTTTGACCTGCACCAAATACTTTGACCAAAGAGTAGATATCCTTGCTCAATGTATCAAAATGTTCGCGCTGATGTTCGATATTACCACCATTTGAACTAATATGTTCAGCGTGTTCTCGGGCATCGTCTTCTACGTCGGCAAATACCTTTTTTTGTGCATCTGTCAAAGCCGTTTTGTTAAAACTTTTAATAGTAGCCTCTAATGCTTTTCCGGCTGCTGCTGCCTCATTTGTTTTATCGGCAGTCAAAGCGTTTTTCAGAGCTAAATAATATTTTACTATTTCGCTGATTGACGCGGTTGATGTTTGTACCGGTACATTAACAGCTTTGATAACCGTTTTTGGTTTGTAGGTCTCAACTGCTTTTGTGTTACCACCATTATTACAAGCAGTTAATGATAGCATCGTTAAAATGCTGAAGTTGAATATTACAATTACTTTTTTCATTGTTAAGATTTATTAAATTTATTGAAAATTGTTGAAAACTGCACGAATAGCAACGAAATATATCGTTGCTGTCGAAAGCGATATAGCGACAAATGTTATCTTTCGGATAAA
>JAYTNA010000362.1:0-2856 GCA_043748865.1 Saprospiraceae bacterium | reverse complement strand
AAAATTTTGATTTTATTGTACTCAATTCACTGCGCGACGCGGGTGCAGGATTTAATCACGACACCAACAAAGTCAGTTTTATTTTTGCGGATGATTCGGTGAAGAATTTTGAGTTAAAATCGAAAACGGCAGTGGCGGAGGATATAGTGAATGAGATGTCGTTAATTTTGTTTAAAACCTTGTCTATGTTCTAAGTGCTTGACGAGTGTAAAACTCGAAATTTCTAAAATATCCATATTAAATTTGCGTTTCATCAAAATATAATTCTTAAATTCTTATGATAAAAATCTTTCACCTTCCAATTTTGCTTCTCACGCTTATGATGGGAAGTGTTATCGGCTTGTACGCCCAAGAAATGAATTTTTCCGTTAAAGTTGTACCGCCGGCGGCGAACAGAACGGTTGACTTAAAAGTGTATCAAGCCTTGCAACAAAGTTTACAAGAACTGATAAACAATACCAAATGGACGGAAGATGTGTTTGAGCAAAATGAACGCATCATCGGTTCTATTCAACTTAATATAAAAGTAGAGAACAGTACGACGAGTTTTACTGCAGATATGACGATCCAAGCCAATCGTGCCGTTTTCGGTAACGATCAACTTACTCCGCTTTTCGTATATCTCGATCAAGGCGTAAGTTTTAGTTACGAACAATTTCAACCGATGCAATACGCACGCAATAGTTTTACCGACAATTTAGTCAGTACAATGGCATACTATGTGCAAGTAATTTTGGCTACCGATTACGATTCGTTTGCGCCCTCCGGCGGTGAAACGTTTTGGCTTCACGCACAAGACATTGTAAATAGTGTGCCGAGTGATGCCAAAACGGAATGGGGAGTCAATACGAGGAATAATAATGCGCGGAGTTGGTTCACGGAAAACATTTTCAGTCCGAGATTTAAAAATTTTCGCCAAGCTACTTACGAATATCACCGTCAAGGCATAGACTACGCCACGACCGATATGTCGCGTTGCAGATTGTCGTTGATGAAAGCATTGGAACATATTGACGAAGCGCACCAAAGTTATCCGAATACATTATCCGTGCGCATTTTCACCGTTACTAAAGGCGATGAACTGATAGAAATTTTTAAAAACGGTACGTCGGAACAAAAAGTAAAGTTCACGCAAATCATGTCAAAACTTGATCCGTCGAATATACAGAAGTATTCGCAAGTAGGGTTTTAGATTTGGTTATCGGTTATCGGTTATCCGTTAATGGTTATATTATTCGGATACTCAAAATAAATAACCAACAGTTACGAATAACAGATAACCGATAATGGATAACCAACAACGAATATGAGAAACGCTGCTACACGCATTTTATGGTTAGTCATTTTTGGGTTTGTAGCTGTTTGCGCCTACTTTACCCTTGAAAATTATTTGACCGATTATAAAAAAACAGAAGAAACAACTTTATTGCGTTTAGAAGGGATTGCACAATCGGTCGCACTGCAAATTGATGGTGATTTGCACAAAAAAATACAATCAAAATATCTCTACGAAAACGATATTATTTACAACCAACAAGACACCGATTACTACAAAGTGCACCATACTTTGCGCATGAATGCCGAAGGCAGTATGCTGAGTACGCCTATTTACACAATGGTTTACGATTCGATGCAAAAACTTTTTAAGTTTGTTGTCACTTCCGATGACGCGCCGTACTACTATCATCCCTACAAATCTTTTCCGAAAAAATTATTTGACGAATATCGCACGGGCGGCGTTTTACCGGTTTATTCCGATATGTACGGTACATGGCTTTCAGCTTTTTCACCCGTGCGCGATATTAAAGGACGACCTGTTGCTATTGTTATGGTAGATGAAAGATTTGATACTTTTGCCGTTAAAGCGCGAAAAGAAGCATTGATGCACTTAATTACTTCATTAGCTATTATTTTGCCTACCATTTTAGTATTGATTTGGCTCATTCGGCGATTGGTTTTGAAAGAAGAGCAAATGAAAACAAAACTCCAAGCCTCGTTAGATAAAAATTTGGAAATAAGCCATGAATTGGAATTGAGTTACCAAAAACTTTTTTCTCTTGATGAATTGCGTAAAGAAATGATGGCGAATATCTCCCACGATTTGCGCACGCCTCTCACAAATTTGTTGGGTTATGTTGAAACACTTCAACTTAAACAAAAAAGTTTAAAACCCGAAGAACGACAACGGTATTTTTCTATCGCCCAAAAAGAAGGCGAGCGTTTGCGAAAAATGATTGAAGATCTGTTTGAACTCTCAAAATTAGAATCGAACCAAGTAGAACTGCACGTCGAACCTTTTCCGGTATCCGATTTATTGCACGATATAGTTCAGAAATACGAACCGTTGTGCAAGCAAAAAAATATTTTTTGCAACGTCGACATTGATAAAAAAACGCCTTGGGTGATTGGTGATATAAAATTGTTAGACCGTGTATTGCAAAATTTGTTCGACAACGCCATCAAACACAACCGTCCGGCGGATAACGAATTGACGGGGCAAGGTTGGATAACGGCATCAGTACATCCCGTCGGCGATAAAGTACGCTTCGCTATTGTCAATTCAAGCGCGACAATTTCCGAAGATGATTTAAAAAAATTGTTCGACCGATATTTTAAAATCGGTAATACGGACACGAGTACCGGTTTAGGTTTGGCTATCGTAAAAAAAATTCTCAATCTGCATAAAGCACCCATTTCTGTTCAGAACGATACACACACGACGAGTATTTGTTTTGATTTGTTGGCGTATAAAAAATCTCAATAAACATCCACATTCACAGCAATTTTTACCGTTGAAAAACCTTCGGCGTGTTGCAATTGTGTAATCGCGTCGGCAATAATTTTTTTTGCCAGAAC
>JAYTNA010000361.1:0-2494 GCA_043748865.1 Saprospiraceae bacterium | reverse complement strand
CCCAGTTAGAAAATCGTGTTGCAAAGGATAAGTACCTCAATACAGCTGAGCTTAACGTAATTCTGAAAAGAGAAATAGAAAATATGCTCATCTCTGCTCCGGCAGATGACAGTTATGAAAACTATGAGCTCCCACGCGGCCATTCCCCGCATGTAATCTTGGTGGTAGGGGTAAATGGTGTAGGAAAAACGACAACGATTGGAAAATTAGCACATCAATTGACGCAAAACGATTATCGCGTTGTGATTGGTGCCGCAGATACTTTTCGTGCCGCTGCGGTTGATCAATTAAAAATATGGTCTGATCGCGTTGGTTGCGAGTTTTATTCAAAAGGTATGGGAGCCGATCCGGCAGCTGTCGCTTATGAAACCGTTCAATACGCACAAAAATATAATTGTGATGTGGCTATTATTGATACAGCCGGTCGTTTGCACAATAAAGTGAATTTAATGAACGAGTTGGGAAAAATAAAACGCTCGATTTCAAAAGCAAAACCCGATGCACCGCACGATGTCATGTTGGTTTTAGATGCCTCCACCGGTCAAAATGCGATTGAACAAGCAAAACAATTTACGCAAGTAACGGATGTGTCGTGCATCGCGCTGACTAAATTAGACGGTACGGCAAAAGGCGGTGTCGTTATCGGCATCAGCGATCAACTTAAAATACCAATAAAATATATCGGTGTCGGTGAATCAATTGATAAATTACAAATTTTTAATAAAAAAGCGTTTGTGGAATCGCTCTTTAAGTGATTTCCGATTTTCGATTTTCGATTTTCGATATTTTTATCCTGTAAATCTTCAATCATTTAATCTTGGTTTTAAAAAATAAAACCGTGCAAAAATTAGTTTCTTTGCACGGTTTTATTTTTAAAAATCGAAAATCGAAAATCGAAAATCTTAATTCTTCTTAGCCGCCGGTTCTTTCAAACCCAAACGCTTACGCAATTCCGGTGCCAAATCAATTCCGTCTTGCGCGTAAAGTGTATCACCGACACTTGTGTCAAAAATCATACTGTATTGTCCCTCTTTACCAATAGCTCTGATAGCTTCATCCATTTTAGCAAGAATCGGTTGTAGCAATTGTTTGCGCAGAATACCCATTTTTTGTTCAGCATCTTTAGCATAATTTTGTAAATTAGCTTGTTTTTTCTGCAAATCTTCTTGGCGTTTTTGTAACTGAACTTGTGCTAAAGTACCCGCTTGATAAGCAGCAACAAAAACTTTGTATTCTTCTTGAAAAGCTTTACCCATCGAATCGCCTTTAACGGAAAGTTGCTTTTGATAAATAACTAAAACAGAATCCGATTTAGCAACATCCGGCATTTCAACCAATAAATTTCTTGAATTGAGATAACCGATTTTTTGGGCATTCGCCGAAACACAGATACAAGATAAAGCAAGTACTATACTAAGAAATAAGAATTTTTTCATCGAAGCAATAAGTTTTTTAGATTTTTTTAAAATGAGAACGCAAAAATAATAAAAATAACCGTTGATTATTGTTTTTAGACGAAAAAATTACAAGAAGTAGCAGGATGATGTGTTAACTATATCTTAAACACTTTCAAGCAAACCAATATAGAAAACGCGTGTTTGGAACCTTATTGATATTATTTATAAATAATTATGCGAATTTGCAAAAAGAATTGCCAAAAACTTTTGACATCACATTTTGGAAGTGTTACCTTTGTGTGAGTTTAGAGTCCGAATGATCGGATATATTGGCTAAGGAATGAGAAATAAATAACCCTACCGGTAGAACTTATTTGTTTCTTACTCTTAACATTTTTTATTTAGGAAAAAGTATTTTATTCACCATTTTTTTTTACGCAATCTATTATTTTAAATCATGGCAAATAGTGAACTAATCGCAAAAAGAGTTACTAAAATAATTGTCGATAAGTTAGGCGTTGATGAAAGCGAAATCGCTCCGAATGTAAGTTTCACACAGGATTTGGGTGCCGATTCACTCGATACCGTAGAGTTAATTATGGAGTTTGAAAAGGAATTTGATATCAACATTCCGGACGAACAAGCAGAAAAAATAACTACAGTTGGGCAAGCTATTTCCTATATTGAAGAGCACACGCATCAACATCATTGATTAAGTGATTAAGATAAAAAAAACCACTCCCAATTTATTTTGAGAGTGGTTTTTTTTGTAAGTACGTGATTATAAATAAACGATGTTTTTAAATTTCGTACGAAGTTAAAATTAATTTGTCAGGAAAATTCATCATTCATCGTTCATCATTCATCATTATTTAATATCTTTTAAACACAAAAAATTTATTTATAAAATACATAAAAGTCCACACCAAGATAGCAGTCGAAATACGTGCTGTCCAAGTTGAAGTATTTGTAAACCGAATGAGTAACCAAAAACCGGTGGCGTTGGAAATCAATGAAAACTTTGCGCGCCCGCAAATTTTAAAATTAAAGGTTGTACATCGTGCTTTTCTGCAAATCGAAACACCCATTTAAACAAC
>JAYTNA010000360.1:0-4436 GCA_043748865.1 Saprospiraceae bacterium | reverse complement strand
TTTGTTTAATTTAATACGCAAGCCTGCACCGGCTGCCGGCGCGTAAGCATCTACACCGGTAGTAAGTTTAGTTATGTACGTCGAAAAATTTGAAAATACCACGCCACCTAATAAACCGTTTTTCAAAATGCGAAATCTGTACTCGGCTTCAAAATAATTGAAGATATGACTCCTGAATCGTCCTTGAATATAACCTCTGCCTGTATTGAAATTATCATCCCAACCTGTACTCGGCAACATAAAATAAGGCGTTGTAGCTTCACTGCGCCAACTATAAAACCAAAGTGCCAAAACATTTCCGGACTCAGATACTTTGAAATATTTTCTGGCATCAATAACGAGTGATGCCCAATTATCATTTACTAAATTGAAAGCCTGCAAATCTTTTCTTGCCGTAACACTTAAATAAAAACCGTTTGTCGGATTCAATTGGTTGGTGCGTGAATCATATAAAATCCTCAGCGGAAAACCCACAGCAATTTCTTGAGTACCGGTTAAACCTTGTTTTCTAAGAGCAGTTATAATGGTTTTACTTAACGGTTTACCTTCGGAATCTGATTCTTTAATATTCCAAAATCTGTCATAAGAAATACCGGTGCCGATAAACCAATTTTTTGCAAACGATCTTAATGCCAATGTGTGCAGCCTTAAATAATTAAAATTGACGGTATAGCCATCATTATTTGGGTCAACGTGTCCGGATAAACCCCATGTTTCTGAAGGATATTCCATAAAACGCCAATCGGCGATGTAATTCCATTTGCCGTTCTTACTCCAAATATCGGCATTGATTGGAAAGATTGTTTGTTTATATTGCGAATAAGTAAGACTTGTTGTTACTGTTGATTGCTTTACTTCAATACCTTTGCCCAATTGAAATGCGACATTGGCACTCAACACACCGGCAAAACCTGTTTGAAGTGAATAGCCTACAGCCGGCACAAAAGCAAATTGCGTGGGTTTAATATCATTAAGACTGTCTTTTACTTTGTTTTTTTTACTGAATATATCGCGAATATCTTTCAAAGCAGGTTCTTCCGAATTGGGTATATCTTGGCAGTAAGATAAATAAGAAGCGAACGCAAAAGTGATAATTAAAATAATTCGCATTTTATATGTTCTTTAAGGTGAGTTTTTTCACCAAAGTTACGGCATTTATTTTATTCGCTTGAGATTTTGACTTCTTTTCGGTTGCTTAATACTATATTTGAAAAAAAAATTGCGAATTATTGTAACAGGGTTACTCATTGTCATAAATTTCGGTTTTTAGGCCCTACATTTTGATTTGATTTAATATTAAATTCGTAATTGTTTTCATGCTATCACAATTTTCAACTTTTTTTCAATTAGGCGTTGATCATATCACAGACATCAACGGATATGATCACATCGTTTTCTTAATAGCGCTTTGTGCCGGTTATGCTTTAAATCAATGGAGACGTGTGGCTATTCTAATTACGGCATTTACAATCGGGCATAGTTTTACTTTAGCACTTGCAGCTTTGCAAATCGTTTCGCCTTGGTATGCAATGATTGAAAAGCTAATTCCATGTACTATTATTTTTACGGCATTATACAATCTGCGCGAAGAAGCATCCGATAATTATGAAACGAAGATTTCATCAAATCATTCATTTGTTTTAAAATACTTTTGTGCTTTGGTATTCGGTTTAATTCATGGTTTAGCTTTTTCAAATTATTTCAAAGTTTTGCAAGGAGCAGGACAAAATATTGTTCAACCACTTTTTGCTTTTAATATCGGGATCGAAGTCGGGCAATTATCTATTTTGTTTTTTATTTTAACGGTGTCTTATTTTGTTTTAAATATTTTAAAAATTTCGCTTAAATCTTGGCGACAATTTATTTCGGGAGTTGCTTTCGGTATTGCGTTGACGCTTTTGATGCGGTGATTTGTTATCGGTTATCGATTCTCCGTTATCAGTTATTCGTTATCAGTTATTTGAATATAACCGATAACGAATAACCGATAACGAATAACCTAATTCGGATTTTTTTTCAAATAAGCAATCAATACTTGGCGCAAATCGCTGCGTAAATCGGCGAGGTCGCCATCTGCCGACTTATCAACGTTTGTAATGCCGGGGTTTTTGGGGTTGAAAAAACTCAAGCCCGTTTCTTTACCTGTAAATAAAAAATCAGAGAAAATACAATGATATAGTTTAACGGGATCGAAATCAACGCCACCAATTTTGAATTTACCTTCGGCAGCATTAATAATATCAACGCCTCCCGTTTGCAAAAATCCGCCTCTGCCTATATTATCAGACAATCCGATCTTTAAAATTTTTTGTAATTCCGAACCTACTATATCTGCTTCATATAATTTTCCGCCGAAAGGCATCATACGAATAATATCCAATTGGGTCACTTTCCCGACAAGTTGATCATCGAAACGAATACTACCGCTGTTAAAAAAAGCAACATCCACTTTTTTCTTCGCTGCATCTATAAAACTTTTGCAAACAACTGTTCCTAAATTTGTTTGTTTATAACGTAGAGAGGTTTCACGCCCATCAAGCGGTGTCGCAATAGTTGTTACCGGATTATCTAAATCGAAGCCTTGCTTTTTAAAATTTTCAGAGGAGATATTTACCCATTTATCAACAACTATGCTAACTGCACTGTCAAGTGCAATTGTTTTATCTAATGTCACTAATTCGGAACGCACTTTAGTATTGTGCATATTTTTGTCAGTAGATACATAATGGACATAGACTGTACGTGCATTGGCATCGGCTTTAGTAATCATGACATTCCCTTCCGATTCGCGGTTATTTGTGTGTTCATGTCCTCCAAATAAAACAGAAATAGATTGGTTGGCTTTAGCAATGCGGTGATCGTCTTTAATCTCCACGTGCGTAATTCCGAAAATAGCATCCACTTTTTGTGCGTTCAGACTATTTACTGCATCTGTTGATGACTGAATTACATCATCGTATTTTACAAAATCTTTCGGATTGGAAGGCAATACGACACCGAATAAACCGATGTTAACGCTCGTGCCGTCATCATCTTTAAAACTTACGATAGCTGTTTTCGGAATCTCAACACCACGCACTTTAAACAGTGATAAATTGCCCGATGAATCTTTTTGTTCCGTATTCGCACACACCCATTTAAAAGTGGATTCATCTAAACGTTTTTGCAAATCAGACAGTGACAAATCAAATTCGTGATTGCCGAACGTAACGTAATCAACCCCGGTAGCATTCATCACTTCCACCATTTGTTGTCCTTGAACAGCTTTGCCATTTACTCTGACAGTGCCGATAAGTGAAGGGTTTAAAAAATCACCGGATAAAACGGTCAGAACGCGATTTGGATATTTTTTCAACAATTGTTTACGCATCGTTGCGGCACGTGCCATACCGCCTGTACCGTCGCTCAATTGCGCAATTTCATAAACATCATTAAGTTGCAATACGGCAAATTCAAGTTTACCATCATCAACTATTTTTTTATCGGTATCTTTACCGGTAGTGGTAGTGGTGGTAATTATTTTTTTCGTTGGCGTACAAGCGTTGAAAAAAATAAAGAGACTAAAAACTGAGAAGAGCAGTTTTAGTTTGTACATAGGGTATTTGTGTTTAATTGTTAAAAGTTTGGTTTTAAAATAACTCAATGTAAATCTAACAAAAACTATAAACTTCAGCATCAAAATAAATTTTTAATTGTATTAAAATTATTTTTTGTTGTCAAAAGCAAAAAAAAATTCTTGAAAAATATTATTGCTCAGAAAAAAATAGTTCTTGTGTAATAAAATCTGCCATTAATTTGCCGGGATCGGTGAGCATGAAAATATTTTTTGATCTGCGCATCCAACCGCACTTAATAAATTTTTCGATGTTTTTTTCAAAATACGATTGATATTTTTCGCCAAAATTTTCGTTGATATCTTTTATATCGCAACCCCAAATGGTTCGCAAGCGCGTCATCACGTATTCATTATATCGTTGATTGAGCGTTAAAATTTCTTCGGTACTCGGTATTTGATTGTCTTGTATACTTGTTATGTAATTAATATTGTGCGCGACATTCCATTGTCGAGACACACCGTTAAAAGAATGTGCCGACGGTCCAATACCGAGATATTTCGCACCTAACCAATAATTTGAATTGTGTCGTGCATAATGTCCGTCGCGTGCGAAATTGGAAATTTCGTAGTGATCGTAACCATTCTTGCACAATTTTTCAATCAAAATATTAAATTGTTCTGCCGCTTTTTCATCTTCAACGGGTAAAGTTTTTTTCTTTTTTATTTGCGCGTGTAAAGCCGTACCCGTTTCAACCGTCAGAGCATAACTGCTGATGTGTGGTAAATTATAAGACAAGGCGCGTTCCAGATTTTTTGTCCAACGCGCATTGTCGGAAGTCGGCACGCCGTAAATTAAATCAATTGTCAAATTTGTAAAACC
>JAYTNA010000359.1:0-3719 GCA_043748865.1 Saprospiraceae bacterium | reverse complement strand
GAAATCATAAAGCTGAATTTGAAAACATTTCTGCCGCTATTTGTGCCGCTATACACAATCTGAAATTATCTTAATTTATATTTGAACGAGCCTAAGATTGCCCGTTTATTTTGGATATGTAAATACTTCTAGTAATATTCTCGGATAAATTGCGAGATAGAGAATCAATCTTATTAATAGTTTTTGAGCTTATTATAGTATCGTTTTCTCGACAATCGCTAAAAATTAAAAATAGAAACAAGGCAAAAAAATAAATCATTACTTTTTTCATGATATTATTTATGTAAAATTAACACTTAGGCAAAGTTTTCCTTCTCGCAAAAAGTTTTCATTTCAAAAAAAACGCAAAAGCCGGCGAGAGTTTTTGACTTTCCTCTATTATTTTTAAGTCTGATTTTTTGATAATTCAAAGATATATAACTTTCAAGAGCGTTAATGTTTTTTTATTCAAAAGAACGAACACCTATTGCGAGCATATTCATAAACAAAGGCATCAATAAACTGAATTAATGAACAGCTGCCTGTCATTGGAACTTTTCCGAAAAAAAAACGTGTATAATAGTGTTAAAAAATCGTGAATGATTTTATTTAATATTATTTTTGAACGTATCTTTGAAGTCAATTAAAAATTGAAAATTGAAAGTAAACGATACTATAATTTTTATTTATTAAATCACATAGGCACATAGTTTACATAGTTTTCTTAATTCTTAATTTCCGCATCTTCCATCATAAAAACATAAAACTTTGAAGCGATTACTACTTTTATCTCTCGGGTTATTTTTTCTTGTCGGTTTAAAGGCACAAGATATTCACTTTACTCAAACGCAATTTGCGCCTTTGAGTATCAATCCGGCGCAAACCGGTTTATTCAGCGGTACTTTTCGCATTAACGGTTTATATCGCAGTCAGTGGAATAGTGGCGTTAAAAACGGTTATCAAACGCCGGTTTTGGGTGTTGATGTAAATTTTAAAGGTTTCGCAAAAACGCATTGGATTGGTGTCGGCGTAAATTTGCATCAAGACAAAGCGGGTCTAGCTGCGCTCAAAAATAATCTCGCCGCTTTGAATCTCGGTTATCATATCGGCTTGGATAATAAAATGACGCAAGTTATTTCTTTCGGCGTGCAGGGCGGCATGGTACAACGCAGTTTAAATTCCGATGGTTTGCGTTTTCAAGATGCGATTCAATCCGGCGGCTCGAGTTTAGATTTGCCGCTTATCACTGCCAATGCAAAATCATACGTTGATTTTAGTGTAGGCATGAATTATAAGGCACCGATCAACTCAAAAAGATCTAACAAAAACGGTTACAATATCGGTTTAAGTGTGGAACATGTTGCGGGTCCGAAACTCAATGTTTTTGAACCGAATACCGGTAAAGTGAGTTCATTGCCGCGCCGCATTAATTTATACGCTAATTTAGATTACGGGATCACAAAAACTATTCGCGTTTATCCGGCTGTAATTTTTCGCACTGCCGCCGGTTTAAACGAAACAATGGTACAAGCTGTCGGCGGATTGGTTTTAGATGAAAAACAGAATACAATTATACGCGCCGGTTTAGGTTATCGTCTCGGCGATGCGACACAAGTACTTGTCGGCGTTGATTACGGCGATATTCGTGCAGGTTTGGCTTACGATGTAACTACTTCCACGCTGCGTTCGAATACGAGCGTGAAAGATGGTTTTGAATTGGGGGTTTCTTACATCGGTAAAATTTTCAAAAAACCGACGACTACACCGGTTATTCTTTGTCCGAAATACTGAGCAATGAACAATGAATAATGAACAATGAATAATTTTCATTATTATCCACATTGTTTTTTTAATTGTTCGTTGTTCATCATAATTTATTTTGTTATTTTTTTTATTGTTCATTATTCATTTTTCATTGAATTAATCATGCGATTTAAAATATTATTTTTCCTTATCAATTTATGTTGTATCGCCGTCGGTTTTTCGCAACCGATAAACGGTGCGCGTCCCGAATATTTACTTCAAGCGGCGGAAGAACGCAAAGAAGCTAAAGACTATTACAATTCTCTCGACTTGTATGAAAAATATTACGAGCAAACAAAAGATCTTGCCGCAGCTTTTGAGATTGCGCAAATGAACAAAAATTTAAATGATTATGCCAAAGCAGAAACTTGGTATAGTCGTTTTTTGCAACGCACGAAAAATATAACCACCGTTGAAGTTGATCCGAATACCCGTTTTTATTATGCGCAAATGATGAAAATGAACGGCAAATACGATGAATCCATCATTGCATTTGAAGATTTTTTGAAAGAATCGAAAGATTCTGTGAAAAATGTTTTGGCGCAAAACGAAATACTTGGCGCGAAACAAGCAATGGGTATGAAAGAAAATGTGCAACTTGTAGTGGATAATATTGGAACTGGCGTCAACACGCCGAATAACGAATACTCACCGTCAATTACAGGCGACGGCAATACTTTATATTTTACGGCATTTCGTTCAAAAGGGATTATAAAATTAGATGGCAAAGAAGACGATCCTTACGTGAAAGTTTATAAATCTATGCGCGACACCGCCGGCGAATGGTCGAAAGCAATTGCTTTAGATGATAAAATAAATCGCGTCGGTGCGCATCAAGGCGGTGTGGCACTTTCGACTGACGGGAAAATGATGTATTTCACGCGCATAGGTTTGAGCGGCAACGAAGTGACGCAAAGTAATTTGTACGTTTCAAAAAAACAAGACGACGGTACTTTTGGCAATGTTAATGAAGTAAAAAGTTTGAACGGCAAATATATCATCAAACATCCGAACGTAGGTGAAATGTACGGCAAAGAAGTTTTATTTTTTGCATCAAACATGGACGGTACAAAAGGTGGTTTCGATATTTATTATGCTACCAAAAACGAAGACGGCTCATTCGGTATTCCGGTTAATGCCGGCAACGTGATTAATACTTTAGGCGATGAAGAAACACCCTATTATCGCGACGGAAAATTATATTTCAGTTCCAACGGTTTGCCCGGCATGGGCGGTTTTGATATTTTTGTAGCGAATTGGGACGGCAGCACTTGGTCAACACCGAAAAATTTAGGCACAGGTTACAATTCATCTACGAATGACCGTTATCCTTCAATCGATGACGACGGCAGTATTTTTTTAGTATCTAATCGTATCGGTGGACGTTCGCTGAAAAGTAAAACTTGTTGCGAAGATATTTATATTGCCAAAAAAGCACCGATTAGAATTGATTTAATTGTCAACGCGACTGACGGAACAAACCCGTTAAAAGGTTTAACTTTCCAAATGACTGATATTTCGGGTGGAAAAAATTCCGGTGCGGATACAAAAACAGCTGATACGTACAATTCAACTTTAAATCGCGGACGTGCTTATAATATTATAACATCTAAACCGGGTTATTACAACGATACTATTCAGTTTAATACAGTCGGTATCAATACTTCATCAACCATCAAAAAAGAAGTCAGATTGCGTCCCACACCGACAATTGTTGCCTCGTTACGCGCAATTACGATGGCAGACGGACAACAATTAAAAGGTGTATTGTATAGTTTAACGGAAGTTGAATCAGGCAACAATGACACGCGTACACTGGATATGTATATCGCCAAATTAGGTTTGCGTAAAAACTATATGATTATTGCAACAAAAGCAGGTTATACATCAGACACGGCGCGATTCAGTACGGTGGATATAAAAACGACGACAACGAT
>JAYTNA010000358.1:0-7633 GCA_043748865.1 Saprospiraceae bacterium | reverse complement strand
TGTTGTACCCACCCGCGTGCGTGATACATTTTGCACAAAGCCTGTAATAATGTGCCGACAAACGCATCTTTATCCGAAAATGTCGCGTATTTTCCTCGTGTTTTTAAAAAATCGGGAAATTCATTGCGCAAAGCCGTAGTCATTTCAAATTTTGTCGGCATTGTATTCAACCCATGATCAGAAACGCGACAACCGTTGTCGTGAAAATAATCTACCCGTTTTTCGAAAGCTGTAACCAAGTCATCAAACGACGAGATAGTTTGTCCGGATGCCGTTGCTAATGCGTCTATAAATTTAAAAAATGCCGGTTTGTTATCAATATTAAATCCTTTGTCGGGACGGAAAGAAGGAAGGATTTTGGATTTTGGAATTTGGATTCTAAATTTTGAATTTGTATGCTCTAACTCATTTGAATCTTGACCGACTTGATTACTACCCGCTAATATCTGACGGCTGACATCTGATAGTTGTTTGTGATACTCCAAATTATCCGTCGGATCGTCCGTTGTGCCGCACATTTCTACTTTAAATTGTTTGAAAACAGATTGCGGGGAGATTTTTTTTTCTTTTATAACGGCATTGCATTGGTCAAAAATCTCTTTCGCATTATTGCCGTTCAAGTAAGTGTCAATGCCGAAATGATTTTTTAATTCTAAATGAGACCAATGGAATAACGGATTACGGACTGTATTTGGCACACAACGCGCCCAAGTTTCAAATTTTTCCGCATCACTTGCTGTTCCGGTAATATATTTTTCGTTGACACCAATCGCCCGCATCGCTCGCCATTTATAATGATCGCCGCCGAGCCAAACTTGAGTGACATTCTCGAAAACTTTATCTTCAGCAATAGCTTGCGGTGAAAGATGGTTGTGGTAATCAATTATCGGCAAATCGGCGGCGTATTGATGATATAATTCCACTGCCGTTTTATTTTGCAGCAAGAAATTTTCATTGAAGATTGTTTTATGCATTTTATTATTTTATGGTTTTCAATTTATTAATAATTTGTCTCGTTATTAGTTTTTGTGTCAGAGTTTCCGGAATTAACGAAATTTTCAAAATCGTACAATTGAAAAATAGAAGTTTGTCATGTCCGCATAAAATTTCAAAAGTTATTTGTAAATCAATCGGAATTGAAATTTGGCGTTGTTGCATCACTCCAACTACTTCTTTCACGACAAGATACATATTTATATCACCTTCAAGATGATTATCTTCAAAAAATCGGAAGTTTATCTGTTTGGTATTCCTAAGATTGCGCGCCGATGATGTATCATTATTTGATTGGTAAAAATAAAAAAAAACGCGGACTATAAATATAGTCCGCGTCAACCTAACCTTTTAAATTGCAGCAAAAAATTACTTCACACAACGCTATGAAGTGATTCTTTATTTTGTAGGAGGCATGATAAGGAATGAGAAAGAAATAAGCTTATCATATCATGTCTCTAATCTAACAAAATTTCAATGGCTTTATGTTCATTTAAGTACATACGATTATCCTGTTCGATGCGTTCGAAAGTATTTTTTAATTGTACTACTTCGCGTTGCAAATTTTCTACTATGACGTTTTGATTCAAGTAATTTTCAATCATCTCACGGTTTTTTGCAACAAACTGTTGATTGTGAATACGCGTATTTTCCAAACTGTCCATCAAGTTTTGAATTTGATGATTTTTTTGTTCTTGTCGCTCGTAAAAATAATTATAAACCGTTAATCCTGATAAAATTCCGGTACCAAATAACCAAAACCAAATACTCGCTAAATAACTCATAGTAATTGACAGTTGACAGTTAATAATTGACATTGAAAAGTATCCATTTTTAACTGACAGTTATCAACTATCCACTTTCAATTGATTACGGTGTTGCTAAATTTATTACAATATATGGATTCTGCAATGCAGATATTTTTTTTGATGCGCTTTCTTTCAAATAGTGCGTTTTAAAAATAAATCGTTCACGTGATAAACCTTCCTGCACTAAATATTTTTCAATATTTTTTAACCGACTTTCCGATACTATTTTCTTTTCTATTGCTCCGACAATATTTGTAACATAAACTTTATAATTAACTGAAGTACTCAATAAAAATCTTTTAAGACAAGAAACGTATGCCTTTATTTTATCTGAACGCACAAAATCTGTTTGGTTTTTTGTGTAATACCAATTTGCCGCCGGAAATAAACCGATATTATTGTTTATAACCGTTAATTCTGCCGGATAAAACCGTGATGTTGCGATAGTTTTTTTATCCGTTATTTTTACCCATTCCGTTTCAATCAAATCTGTTGAAGCGTTCATAGATTCCAAAATATATCTAATCGAATCGGCTCGCATTTGCCCGATATTCTTATTTTCGTTTATGTTTTTTGTAATTCCGGTTTCCGAATCATCATAAAAGCATCTTATCAGTAGCGATTGCGATGAACCGCATTGCAAAGAATCCGATAAATTTTTCAAATAAGGCAGAAAACTTGCGTTTGTCAAAGGAGAAGTTTGCCCTTTTTGAAAATAAAAAACAGCTTGTCGAAGAAGAATATCTGAATTAGGTACAGTAACAGTTTCTGCAATTCGCTCTTGAATCGGCTTATTTAAAAAATAAGCACCCGCGCTCATCCACAAAAAAGTAGCGGTTGCAAACAAAGGTGTCAAGTATTTTCTCATTAATGTATGTTAAAGTAATTACGGCTGCCATAATTAAGTGCATAAAGTTAAAACGATTTCCCCAATTGTCATAAAAAAAATAATTTTTTTTTGGATTTTTTTTAGGAGAGGGTTATTCTATAAAATTGTAGGCAACTGAAATTATTTATTTCGCCAGTTAGCCGGCGATAATCGCCATTTTTTTAAATCTTCGAGTTCCTCTGCGTTGATGTATTTAGTAGATTGAGCCACCTCTAAAAGTGTATCATAATTAGAAAGTGCGAAGAACGGGCAATTATGTTTGGCAAAAATTCTATCTGTTTCTTCAAAACCGTAATTAAAAATAGCCAAAACACCGAGTACATTCATGCCGACTTCACGCACAGCTTCGACCGCTTTCAAACTGCTGAGTCCGGTAGAAATTAAATCTTCAATCACTAAAACTTTTGCACCGGGTAGGATGAGTCCTTCAATTTGATTTTGCCTGCCGTGTGCTTTAGCTTTGTCGCGAATATATCCGAACGGTTTTTTGAGTACGTGCGCTAAAATCGCGCCGTGCGGAATACCGGCAGTAGCAACGCCCATTATCAGATCTACTTCACCGAAAAGGGACGACTTTTCTTTCAAACCTCTTATGATTAAATTTCGTGTGGCGGGATAAGAAAGCGATAAACGGTTGTCGCAATAAATCGGCGATTTAATGCCACTCGTCCAAGTAAACGGATTTTGCGGATTGAGTTTTACGGCTTTGATGCGCAATAAGGCTTGAGCTATTTTTTTTTCCATGGTAAAGGATAAATAATAAAGTGGTCAAATTATTTTTAAACATATTTGGCTTTGCGCACTTTGCGAAGCCTTAACGTTCCTTGTGTTAAAGTAGCCGCAAAGTTCGCTAAGATTTCGCAAAGTTCGCAAAGTGGATTTTAAAAACTGTACCAACTTATTTTTTACCGATTACATGAGTATCTTTTTATAATGTTATTTCAATCATCAATTTAATTATCTTATTAGCGTTACATCACCCATTAAAGTTTCAATTTCACCATCATCAAATTCAATTTGTGCCAGCCAAAAATAAACATCGCTGAGTTGAGTAGCACCTTTCATTGTCCCGTCCCAACCGGTTTTTTCATCATTAGTTACATAATTATCTTTTGAAAATAAAAGATTCCCCCAGCGATTAAAAATTTGGAAAATAATAACACGCCGTGTACCTGTGCCGGTGAATAATGTAAAACTGTCGTTTTCGCCGTCACCATTTGGTGAAAAGGAAGTTGGTGCAAATACGCGCCGATTTTTATCCACTTTCACAACTATATCGCGTTGAGCCATACAACCGAAAGTATCCATGACCATAACTCTAAACATAGTACTCGTGCGCGGATCGGCTGAGGTAACGGCACATTTTTCACACGTCAATGTAACAGAATCGCGCATAGCTTTCCAATTTACGGATTGCGTAACGGAAGGCGTATCGGCACCGGCAAATAATTTTACATTATCTCCGAAATGAATGAGCGTATCCGCAGTAGTAACTAACGATAACTTCGGGGGGGCAATAATGCTCAATGTTTGAGAGACAAGACAATTATTGGCATCTTGCACTTGAAGTATATAATTACCTTTCGGCAAATTAGCCCACCTTTGATTAGCATCCCAAGGCTGATTGTTTAATAAATATTTGTAAGGCGGAATACCGCCATCCGAATTATCTATTTTAACCGAGCCGTTTTTCTCACCGATACATTTAATATTACTGATGAGCGGTTTTGTAATGACTGCGTTAGGCGCATCAATACTAATCGAAGTTGTATCTGTACAACCATTTTTATCAATAGACACGATGCGATATTTACCGACACCCAAACCTCTCACCTGTTGAGAAAATTGTATCGGATTGGTTAACCATTTAAAAGTAAAATCACCGGCTCCGCCACTTGCTTTTACGGATGCAAGTGCATCACCGCTTTTTGCACACCGCGTAGCGAAACCATTATAAGTCGTATCTAATTGTGCGGATGAAAGAATCGGGAAAGGATCTTGCAAATCGGCTAAAAAATTATTCGTACAACCTTTACTGTCAGTGATAGTTAAACCGTATTGACTGCTGCATAAACCAATAATAGAATCTGCACGTCGCCCGCCCGTCCACTTAAAAATATAAGGCGCACCAAAACCACCGAATGGTTGTACCCTCAAACGTCCATCACAAATACCGGCGCAGGAAGGTCGCGTTTGGTTTATTTTTGCGAGAAGAGGAGATGTGGCAATATCAATATTAACTTTTGAAGACGTACTGCAACTGTTCGTGTCTGTGACAGTAACTGCATATAATCCTGAATTTTTTACGCTGAAAAAACGCGCTGTCGTACCGTTTTGCCATAAATAAGAACTGCCGGCATTTTTTGCATCAAGCGTGAAAGTTTTATTGCTGCATAGAGCAGTATCATTGCCAAGGCTGATTATTGGTAGTGGTTTGGTATTTATTTTGACGGAATCGGTGATAGATTGACAAGCATTAAGTTGTGCTTTTAAAGAAAAAGTGCCGTTCCATGATAAATCGATTTTCGGAAGAAACACTACTGATTTTGTATCTTTAAAACCTTTCGGACCGGACCATTCGTATGAGGTAGCGCGTGTAGTTGTCGCAAGTTTAAGCGTATCGCCCAAGCAAGGTGCATTTGAAGTAAGATTTAATGTCGGATTGCAACCAAGTGGTGCCGATAAATTTGCGCAATCATTAAAATTTTCTTCGTATAAAGACGCGCCGGTAGAATTATCATAAATTTTTACATAATCAATCGCACCGGAACCTTTGAACCAAAAATGCAAATTTTCGATATTACATATATTACCAACGTAAGGCGCAGAAAAAAACTGCGTACCGTTGGAAGAATAAGTGATATTATTATTCTGAAATTTTAGTTTGATGACCACCCAACTTGAAAAATCAAGGACTAAATATGGTTTATTACTGACAATAGTTTTATCATTGACAACAATATTAGTCCAAGGTTGTCCGCCGACTTCACCCATCAGCGATGCTAAAATAGATCCGGCTTGTCCGCCAAAACCGAAACCAACATCTAATGACGGTATACCACCGATCGCTTTGCTATTATTCAAGCGAATTTCGTAAGTAAAATTGTCGGTTAAACAGATTTTTTGTTTATAGTCAAATTCGGCGTAGTATTCACTCTTGAAACTTGGTTCATGTTCAAGACGTAACCAACCATTTTTTATACAGCTACAAATTGGTCTAGATTCTTTTGCATACTTATTGTTACCTAAATAGTTTGTCACACTCGCCGACCACAGTGAAGTTTGTCCGATAGCAAAAAAATTGGAACATAAAAAAGTAAATAGTAAAAGGTGTTGTAGTTTTGGCATACTTTGTAGTTCGTAAAAATCATGCAAATTATTGTGTGTTCACGAGATGCGCAATGGATAATTGCCTTCTATTAGTTTTAGATTCGAATATTAGTGACGTATTTGTTTTTAATGAAAATGGTTTATTATTAATTGCACCATCAAATATCGCGTAGTTTTTCCGAAAGTGTATGTTTAAGAATAAATTTTGCATTAGATTAACATTTTACTCAATTCTAAACTGCGAATAGATAAAAAAAAACCCGCTCACAGAGTGGCAAGTGAATCGAGCAGAACTAAAGTATTCGGCAAAGATTTACAAAAATCACAAAGCACATTTAAAATTTAAAATTAATTTCCCGATTGCACAAATTTTTCTTCATAAAAATGATTATGAACTATTTGCTCTTCGGCAACGGCTTTTTTAACAGCTTCTACCATCGGCGGCGGTCCACAGATGTATATATCGTAACCGACTTCTCCTAAATGCGCTTTATTAATCCATTGCGTCACGAAACCTTGCGTGTGTTTTGCCGATTTTTCAATAGAGACGCAAGTGAAAATTTTCAACTGTATCTGAGTCGCATAATCATAAAGTCTTTCAAGCTCTACTAAATTTTCATCGGTTGTTGCGCCATAATACAAATGAATCGGTGAAGCAGAATGTTTTTTTTCTTTTGACAATTTCTCTAACATCGCTAAAAATGGCGCAATACCCGTTCCGCCGGCAAAAAATAAAGTAGGATGAGTAATGTCGCGCAAATAAAAACTGCCGAAAGGCTCCATTAAATTTAAAACGCTACCCGTCTTTGCTTCGTTGCGCAAATAATTGCTCATTGCACCGGTGGGCAGTAAGCGCACGAGAAATTCGACGGTTTGTGCATTATGAGAAACACCACTGAAAGAATAGGCACGTACGACTTTTGATGTCGCAATTTCAATATTGGCATACTGTCCGGGTAAAAAATGAAATTTATGTCCTTTTTCTTCAGTCACAGTCAATTTAACAACTTCTGATGAAAGAAATTGAATATTGGTAATGGTAGTTGCATGGCTTTCAATTTTTACTTTGCAAGCCTTCGAACTTGCTAATATTTCTATCACCATATCCGTTTTCGGAACCATCTGGCAAGCCAAAGCAAACCCTTCTTCGGCTTCTTTTTCCGTTAAGGCATCATCTATATAGAATCCTAAGTCACAACTACCGCTTTTTATTTTGCATTTGCAGATCCCGCAAATGCCATCTTTACAATCTAAAGGGATATTGATACGTGCATCATAAGCTGAATCGGCTACCGATTCTCCTGCTTTTCCTTCGATGATTTTCGTGACACCGTCTTCAAAATTTAAAGCTATTTTTGCCATACTTTATGATTAATGATTAACCTCATCAGTTTTTGATGAGTGCCTTTCGAAACTTTATAGGCTTGTATGTACTCTGTCGTAAAATTTAACCACAAAGGTTAAATAAAGTTTACAAAAAATCTCGAAGATGAAACAAAAAACAAATAGAAATGATAATTTTTGTGGTACTTATTTCCAGGTTATCAAAATTAAACGAGCGCAAATAATTTAATTCTACTTTTTATTTTATTTTTGAGTACTTCTGACTACT
>JAYTNA010000357.1:0-1876 GCA_043748865.1 Saprospiraceae bacterium | reverse complement strand
CCATCATCTCATCATAAACTTGTTTTTCATCTTGCTTTATTTCAGGTTTGCAACTTAAAATGAAGAGTGTGCAAATTATAAAAGGCAGTTTTGCGGTTTTCATAGAGCATTAAGGGTATTTAAAGATAAGACTACCATATTTAAAACAATCAGGTTTATGATAAGTTTAAAAAAATAATGCTCAAAGATAGTTCACGGCATCAAATAAAAAAAGCCATTGCTTGTGAAAAGCAATGGCTTTAAAATCAAAAAGAACCAACCAAAAAATGTATGAAAAAAAACATTTACTTCACAAGCACAAAGGTATGCTCTTTTTATATTTCATGCTGTTAACTGAATATTAAGTCTGAATACAGAATTAAATTTTATTTTATTTTTTTTAACAATTTTTTTTTAAAAAAATCACTCAAAAAAATATTAAAAATTCTGAAACGCCAGTAGCATAAAATTAACCACAACTTTATTCTTACTTGTTATTCTTTCATTTTCGCATAATTTTCAAAAAAATATGGTATTGTTTCGATGCCTTTATAAAAATTAAACAATCCGTAATGCTCATTCGGCGAGTGTAAGCCGTCGCTATCCAAGCCGAAACCCATTAAAATAGTTTTTACACCCAACTCTTGTTCAAACAACGCGACAATCGGAATCGAACCGCCTTCTCTGCTTGGAATAGGTTTCTTACCGAAAGTTTGTTCCATCGCTTTTGCCGCCGCCGCATATTCAATTGTATCAACGGGTGTAACAGCAGGTAAACCACCGTGCAAATTTGTCACTTTTACTTTCACGGAAGGAGGTGCAATTTTTTTGAAATGTTTGGTGAATTTTTCTACAATTTCTTCATCGGTTTGATTAGGAATCAAGCGCATAGAAATCTTTGCGAAAGCTTCGGAAGGTAAAATCGTTTTCGCACCTATTCCTTGATATCCGCCCCAAATACCGTTCAATTCTAAAGTCGGACGGATAGTAGTTCGTTCCCTTGTTGTATATCCGTGTTCACCTTGAATTTCATTGATGTTCAAATCTTTTTTATAGTATTCTAAATCAAAAGGTGCTTTTGCCATTTCTGCACGTTCAGAGAGCGAAACTTCGATGACATTATCATAAAAACCCGGAATCGTTATTCTTCCTGCTGCGTCGTGCAACGAAGCAATCATTTCGCACAACGTCGTAATCGGATTGGCAACCGCGCCGCCGTAAACACCGGAATGTAAATCTCGATTCGGTCCGATTACTTGAACTTCTAAGTATGCCAAGCCGCGTAAACCGGTTGTAATACTCGGCGTATCATTCGCAATAATGGATGTGTCTGAAATAAGAACAACATCGCAAGATAATTTTTCTTTATTGTCGTTGATAAATTTTCCGAGATGCACAGAGCCGACTTCTTCTTCGCCCTCAATAATTACTTTCACATTGCACGGCAAATTGTTTGTTTTAATCATACCTTCGAGTGCTTTGACGTGCATAAAAAATTGCCCTTTATCATCGCAAGAACCGCGTGCAAAAATAGCACCGTCCGGATGAATCGGTGTTTTTTTTATCACCGGTTCAAATGGTAATGAACTCCATAAATTAACGGGATCTACCGGTTGCACATCATAATGACCGTAAACTAAAACTGTAGGTTTCGTTGCGTCAATTATTTTTTCGGCAAAAACTATCGGATACCCCGACGTTTGCATGAGCGCGGCATTGTCTAAACCGGCTTTGGTTAAATGTTCGCGAACACTTTCCGCCATTTTGATTAAATCGCCCGCGTGTTTCGGTTCGGCAGAAATAGACGGAATTTTTAGCATCTCCAACAATTCATCTAAAAAACGTTGCTTGTTGGTGTTTAAATAATTTTGAACTTGTTCCATGTTGTGATTTTGAA
>JAYTNA010000356.1:0-1202 GCA_043748865.1 Saprospiraceae bacterium | reverse complement strand
ATTTGAGTTTGATGGTGGAATTGAAAGATGAAGCGGATTCGGCGAGTTTGGCGAAAGTAAAATTATTTTTAGAAAATAGCGATTTTACGCAACTCAGTACTTTGCACTTTGTCACTAAAGAAGAAGCGTTCGAAAAAATGAGCAAACAGTTTCCGGAAGAAACGGCTTTACTGAAAGGCGGTCCATTGCCTTTTTTTAACGCTTGGGTACTAAATTTATCGCCGGATTATTTAGTTTCGGAAAAATTAGATACGATTCAAAGTCAAATACGCAACAATTCAGCAGTAAATGACGTGTACATTGATAAAAGTACGTTGAGTGAGTTGGCGCAAAATATTTATAAACTTTCGCTGATGGCTGTAATTTTGGCTTTGGCTTTTGTAATTGTTGCCATCACGCTTATTCACAACACCATTCGGCTGCATTTATATTCCGACAGGTTTACAATTAGAAATATGGAATTGGTTGGTGCGACGTGGGGATTTATCAGCAAACCGTACATCCGACGCGGTATTTTAAATGGTTTTAGAAGTGCTGTAATCGCTATTGTACTTTTAGCCGGTATCTGGTATTTTGTTCAAAAAAATATACCTTCTCTTAACGAACTTTTAAAACTGCCAATTTTTTATATCGGCGCACTTGTTATAATTTTACTCGGCGTTTTTATCAGTTACATTAGCACATTTTATGTGGTGAATAAATACTTGAAAATGCGTTTGGATGAACTTTATTAAAATGGGTATTAGGTATTTTATATTGGGTAAGGGTTAAAAATATAGCTAATACCCAATACCCAATAACCAATAACCAATAACTAATAACCAATTTATTATGTCAACAAAAAAATCAAATCCGGAACAAAAAAAGGTAATTATACCCAATCCGCAACGTGTCACACCGGCACCTACTACGCCAACAACACCGGGAAGAGTACCGCAACGTACTACGCCTGTGGTTGTTAAAAAAAACAGTTTTCTTCAACAAGATAAACCATTGATTTTCGGGCGCGAAAATTATAAATGGGCATTGATAGGTTTGGCAATTATGACCATCGGATTTATTTGTATGTCAGGTGGTGCGATGCCGTCACCGGATGTTTGGGATGAAAGTTTAATTTATAGCCCGGTCCGCATTATACTTGCGCCTTTTTTAGTGATTGCCGGTTTGTGCGTCGTCGTTTATTCTATTTTTGTAAAAAACAA
>JAYTNA010000355.1:0-5718 GCA_043748865.1 Saprospiraceae bacterium | reverse complement strand
CTTTGAGTTTTGAGCTTTCAGCTTTGAACTGCTATCAATCGGCGGCTCATTACTCAAAGCTATTTGCTCAAAGCTGATGCGGCTCAAGTATAAATCTTTTCCGCCCATACCCGGATGTCCGTCGCTCATGAAATAAAAACTTGTTCCGTCAGCGTGTAGAAAAGGCATTTCATCATCATATTTTGTATTTATCATCGGACCGGCATTGCGCGGTGTTGACCATTTTCCGGCACCGAATCTCGAGTACCAAATATCAATACCGCCATATCCGCCGGCACGATTACTTGCAAAAAAAAGCAAACGATTATCGGCAGAAAGCGAAGGTTGGGATTCCCAAGCTTCCGTGTTTATGGCATTGCCACCAAACGGACGCGGTGACGACCAATTTTTTTCGGGCGTTTTTACACTATAATAAATGTCGCAACTTTTTTTGCCGTTAATTTCTCTGCCGCAATCTGTGAATAAAAGCAAACGTCCGTCGGCTGAAATGCAGTGCGAACCTTCGTTACCATCACCGGTATTTATTTCGGCGAGCGGTTGTGCAGTTTGCCAATCCGTAGAAATGCGATGCATCGCGTCTATGCCTGTGTCTCTTATTGAAAAATAAATATCTTCTTGTTTATTTATCAATCGGGTAAATACCAACATATTTTCTTCTGCCGTCAAAGCTGCGCGATATTGCGAGTATAACGGGTCATTAATTTTTTCATTCAATAAAATCGGTTTGAATGGCACCGGATGCATTAAAGCATTTTCCGTAAACCGCGCATTTTCGGCAAAGCGTTCTGCTTTTTCTTTTAAAGTTTCATTCGACTTGGCATTTTTTGCATAATTTTCATAATTTTCTGCTGCTTTAATATATTTTTCTTGCTTCAAAGCGATATTACCAAGCGAGTAATAAACAAGCGGAGAATAGTTCGGGTCAATTTGCAAAACTTTTTCAAAAGCAATTTGCGCTTCCGGTAATTTATTCAACTCCAGAAACATGGCTCCTTGCTGAATTTGTGCATCAATAAAATGAGTATCTTCCTTGAGCGCAGATGTAAATGCTTTTAAGGCTTTTTCATTTTCATTGGCGTAATTATGTTTCATGCCCTCTTCATAATAAGTTTTCGCTTTGCCGGTGACATTCTTTTTCGTCGTGTAGTTTTGTGCGTTTAGAGAATATGATACAAAACAAAAAAAAACTATTAGCCTATGGATATTTGTCATTGAAAAAGGAATTTGCAGAATTACCGGAATACAAAAAAATTTTAAAATTTATAACGTCAATCGTCCAAAAAAAATTGGCATTGCGTTCTCAAATTTTATTATTTCTAAAAATCTTGCAAATTTTGATTCAAACAAATAATACCAACACTTTATAATTTTTAATTCGTAGTTTTTAATTTTTTTTCCGACTTTTGCAATTGAATAGCTTTGAGCTTTAAACTGTGAGTTTTGAGCTACATAAGAAGCAAAGCTAACAGCTAACATCTCAAAAAAAAACACCGTATGACTATTCAAGAAGTAAAAGTATTATTGAGTTCACCGAAAAAAATTGTCATCACATCGCACCGCAATCCGGATGGCGATGCAATTGGTTCGTCATTGGCATTGTATCACTATTTGAAATTATATGGGCATACGATTAATATTATTTTTCCGTCCGAATTTCCGCCGATTTTTGAATGGATGCCCGACAGTAATTTGATTACTATTTTCGATTTTGAAATTCCGAAAGCGACCGAACTGATTTACAATACAGATATTATTTTTGTTTTAGACTACAATGCGCTCGACCGCGTGGATAAAATGGGCGATTTAATGCGTCCGCTCAAACACGTTGTGAAAATAATGATTGATCATCACCGCGAACCCGAACCGTTTGTTGATTATATGCTGTCTGATATTACGGCATCATCCACCTCAGAATTAATTTACGATTTCATACATTTACTCGGCGATGGCGAAAAACTTAATAATACTATTGGCGATTGTATTTATACGGGTATTGTCACTGATACCGGTTCATTCAAATTCAGCACTTCACCTAAATTATATCGCACAGTTGCCGGATTATTGGAACTAGGGGTGAAAGATTATTATTTGCAAGACTTGATTAATAATTGTTTGCCGGAAAAAAATTTGCGTTTGTTGGGTCATGCTTTGTACAACCGCATGGAAATTTTTGAAGAATATCACGTCGGTATTATTTATTTATCGAAAAAAGATTATGAGCATTTTAATATTCAACGCGGCGACACGGAAGGAATTGTGAATACTATGATGATGTTGAAATCGGTGCGTTTAGCGTGTTTCATCACCGAACAACCGACAATTGTAAAATTATCATTGCGATCAAAAGGTGATTTTAATGTCCAAGAATTTTGCAGAGATCATTTCAATGGCGGCGGACACAAAAATGCTTCCGGCGGATATTCTTATTCCGGATTAAAAGTCACGATAGATAAATTTAAAAATTTGTTACCCAAATACAAAGATAAATTGACAATTGAAAGTTGATAATGGACGATGGACGATAGATAATGGACAATGGATAATGGACAACGAGTTTTCTTATAGCGGTTAATAACTGTCCATCGTCTATTGTCCATCGTCTATCGTCAATTTCTATTTTTTATATGTCAAAACGCACCAGATTTTTGTAATTTTCACTAAAACTGTTTTTTGTAAATATCCATTTATAACTTAGTAAGATATTTCAACTACTTTCCGTCTGTCATTACCGGATGGGAAAAATATGCTGTTTGATTGCACTCATTTCCCTACGGGCATTTATTATATAGTGCCTTTGGAAACGAAAAACCGGCAAATAAAACTGTTGCAATTTATAAAAATTAATTAAGTCAACCATTAACTGAATAAACATGGATTTTCAAAACAATCGAAGCGTGTATGTGATTTTGGCATTACACGCTGTTGTATTTTTTCTTTTGGCACTGTTTAATGAAACTTTACAAGACAATACTTTTATTTTTCCGATATTGATGCCGCTTTTCGTTGGTTTTTTTGCAACCTATATAATGGCATATAAAAACACCGTAACAAAGCAAGATTGCTTTTGGACTTCTCTTGTTGCACTTTGTGCAATTTGCATCGTATTCATACTCAAGAATGGTTTCAACGAATTCATTTCCGACATTCGACTGCCAAGATTGAATTTTATTTTTTCTCTTTTAGTGATTTTCGGTTTAATGTATTGCAGTCATTGGTTGAGTTTTCAATTCGTTAAATCAAAAATAATTGAAAGCAAAATAGATGATGAAATTACTTTGAATAGATATTTTAGGGATGATAAATGAGAAATTATAAATGACTCATCGAAGATTAGATTTGTATAAAAATAACTACCTGCGCGTTTGAAAATTTTTGATAATTATTTTTAATTGAAATAATAGTGCGAAAAATGGGAAAATTAAAAAATTTAGTATCATTTTAAATCCCAAAAATGTATTTTTTATATTTTTTGCGAATTTTCGCATAAAAAGTTATCGGAAAAATAAAATTTAAAATTTTTTTGTCCCACTTTTGCAGAATAATTTTTTTTTGTAAAATTTTATTTAAAACCTTTAAATGAAAAATTATCTATTTATTAAATTTTTCTGTCCGCAAATATCCGGCAGAAAAATACATTGACGACTAATATTCATCCAATCGAATTTTTTAAGGTTACTTAATCGCAAGTTTTGTGATAGCAGTTCTTTAAACTAAATTTTTATAATTAACAATTTAATCATTTTTTAAACAATTTTTTTTTGTATGAAAAAAATTTTTCAAGTTTTATTCGCTCTACTGTTTATCGGTTTCTCGGCTATCGCACAGCGTACAGTTACGGGAACGGTGACAGAAAAAGATGGCGCGGCACTTCCGGGTGTGGCTGTTGTTGTTAAAGGTACGACTATCGGTGCTCAAACTGATGGAAATGGTTCATTCAGTTTGAGTGTACCTACAAATGCGGCAACATTAACTTTGTCATTCTTAGGTTTTGCTTCTCAAGACGTAGCTATTCCGGCATCAAACGTTGTTAACGTCGCACTGCAATCGGAAGCAAGTACATTGAACGAAGTTGTTATTTCGGTAGGTAGCCGCAATACACAACGTACTGTTACAGATGCACCGATTCCGATTGACATTATTGGTGCCGCTGATTTAAAAGCTACTGGACAAAACAGTTTCGATAAAGCGTTGCAATATCGCGTTCCATCATTCAATACGGTACAAACACCCGTAAATGATGCAACATCTTTGCTTGACCCTTACGAAATTCGTAACATGGGACCGAGCCGCACTTTAATTTTGATTAATGGTAAAAGAAAAAATACCAGTTCATTGGTTTATGTTCAAACCTCTCCGGGACGTGGTGAAACGGGTGCAGATATTTCTGCAATTCCGACAGATGCCATTAAACGTGTTGAGATTTTGCGCGATGGTGCTTCTGCTCAATATGGTTCAGATGCGATTGCGGGTGTAATGAATATTATTTTGAAAGATCGTTTTGATTACGGTACTTTCACGATTAATGGCGGTGTTACAAGCAAAGGTGATGGTGGTTACTACGGCGTAAGTTTAAACAACGGTGCCAACTTAGGCGAAAAAGGTTTTGTCAATTATACAATTGATTTATCTGACCGCACTTTGGCGAATCGTCCGGGTGTAGTTGATGCGCAAGGTGACGCTAATGACTTCGGCGCAAAATTAAGCGACGTTCAGGCTTTCTTGGCTAAATATCCGGATGCCGGTAATATCAATGGTAGCCCTGCTACTTCTGCTGCTAAATTTTTGATTAATACAGGCATTGATTTAAGCCCTAATACACAATTATATGCAAATGCGGCTTATATTTATAAAAAAGTATCGAGTTTTGCGAATTATCGTACACCATATTGGAGAACAACAGACGAAGGTTTATTGCACGCGGCGGGAACACCTTATGTCGGTTATGTACCCAATTTTATCGGCGACTTAAATGATTATAACGGTACCATCGGTATTAGATCAGAAACAAATGGTTGGAAATCTGATGTGAGCTTCACAACAGGTGGTAATAAACAAACTTATGTTGTGAACAATTCTAGAAACCGTTCTTTGGGCGCAGCTAGTCCGATTTCATTCCGTCCGGGCGGATACGAATTTAATCACAATGTCGGTAACTTAGATATTACAAAAGCACTTTTAGATAATTTAACATTAGGTATCGGTACAGAATTCCGTGCCGAGTCTTTTACAGTTATTGCCGGTGACACAGCTTCCTATTCAGGTGGCGGTGCGGATTCATTTCCCGGTTTCAATGCCACTAACGCCGGCACTTTCACACGCTATAACTTCGGTGGTTATTTAGATTTAGGTTGGGATGTTTCCAAAGATTTCTTAATTAACGGTACAGTACGTCAAGAAAAATATTCTGATTTTGGTGCTGCTACTGTTTGGAAAATCAGTTCGCGTTATAAATTGGCTGACGATAAATTTGTAATTCGCGGTTCGGTTTCAACGGGTTTCCGTGCGCCATCATTGCACCAAATCAATGAACAATTAACGCAAGCGAGTTTCGTACCGGGTCAAGGTATTCAAATTAAAGGTTTGGTAAACAATAACAGTCCGGCAGCTTTCTTATTAGGTATACCTAAATTGAAAGCGGAAACATCAACCAACATCACGTTAGGTATTGGTTTCACTCCGACTAAAAACTTTAGTATTACATTAGACTATTATAATATC
>JAYTNA010000354.1:0-5656 GCA_043748865.1 Saprospiraceae bacterium | reverse complement strand
TCATCGTGTCAACTTAATAAAATTGATGCTTGGATAAAACGGGGTGGTTTGAATAATTAATAACTAAGAATTAATTTTTAATTGTACAATAAGCAGCATTTTCTTAAGTTTTCGTATCTTATTTTTACAAGTCGAAACAAAAGTTAAAAATGATACATTCAGGTTTTATAAAAAATTTCTTCATGATTTTATTTCTGACAGCATTAATTGTCGCAATAAATGCGTGCGGAAAAGATTCAGATACATTTATTCCGACGGGGACTACAGTTATTCCGATAAAAAAAGATACGGCAGTCTTTCTTGATTTATCGAGTTTGCCGGTGCGTGATTCTTCAACGACACAATTATTGGATATAGAAAAGATGATAGACTCGCTGCGTACACCGATATTAAAAGATACTTCTACGGATGCGGATAACGGCGGCAATATTTTAAAAAATTTATCTGCCGGTATGTTGAGTATTAATTGTCCGTCAAAAGGTTTTCTCCAAAAACCAAATGGTGCGCCATGTAAAGGCAAATTAAATATAGAATATCAACTGCTCACAACAAAAACCGATTTAATTTTAAATGATTTGCCAACTGTTTCTGATGGAGTCCCGCTTGTTTCCGGTGGCGTAGTGCGTGTACGAATTTCGCAAAATGGTGTGCCTGTAACCTTTGCAAGCCCTGAAGTTAAACTTTACGTGTCTTATCAAGGTAAATTTGATGGTGCCGGTCCGATGTCTTATTTCGATGGCAAATATGACGGTCGTACTTCTTTTAATTGGAAACCCTACACGCTGACTTCAACTCAACAATTTATTCAAACGAGTGGGAGAGGTGATTCGACGACATTTCATATGTATCTCGACCGTTTTAATTTTGTCAATTGCGATCGTTTTTACAACGACCCAAATTTGACAAAAAACTTTTCAGTAAAATTGCCCGCGGAATATTCCAACGAAAATGCAGCTGTTTATGTCGTTTACAAAGATATGATGATGGTGTTGAAATTAGAAGGTGATCCGGCAAAACGCGTATTTACGTTGCCAAAAAATTCAAAAGGGCTGCCTGATAAACCGGCGACGATTGTGGTGCTGAGTATTTTGAAGGGAAAATACTATCTCGGTACACAGACTTTAACGAGTTTATCTGCTCAATCTAACGTATCAATTACGCCGACAGAAACAACACCGAATGATATAAAATTAAAATTGAAAAACTTGTAAATGGACAATGGACTTACTGATAATATAAAATGATTTTTTTATTAGTCAATAGTTATTTACAATAAATATTTTAATTGTCCATCGTCCATTGTAAGTAAATCCATTGAAAACTGTTAGCTAAAAAGATTTCCTTCATGTTCCTATTATAGTTAAGTCCTGCACATATTTTTGTGAGGACTTTTTTTGTTTTAAAAGGTAACCACTCATGTATTATTTTAACTTCAAAATAATACATGAGTGGTTACGAAAAACGATAAAGTCCTTTATCTTGCAGGCTATTAACGGCAGAAATAAAATAAATTTATTTTCAAATTTTATGTCAATAAGTCAAATTTTAAAAAACTCTCATCTCCAATTAAACGCAACATTGCGCATTGTCGGCGAAGAAGATAGATTTTTTGGTCCCGGACGTTTGCAATTATTAGAACAAATTGAAAAAACTGGTTCAATCAATCAAGCGGCAAAAAATATGGAGATGTCGTATAAAAAAGCGTGGCAAATGATAAACTCGATGAACGCTCAAACTAAAAACCCGATCGTAATAACGCAAACGGGTGGCAGCAGTGGCGGTGGCGCACTTGTTTCGGAAGAAGGACGTGAATTGATGGGTTATTATAAAGAGTTGCACAAACGTTTTCAAGATTTTTTAGACCGAGAAACAAAAAATTTATTGAGTTGATTTTGAGACTTTGAACAGGCGTTATATCTTTACGGGAATAACGAAAATAAATTTTCAATTATGAAAATAAAAACCTGTTTATTATTATTTGGTTGTTTATGCCAATCGCTTTTTGCTCAACAAGTTACTGAAATTTCATTTCAAAAAGATACCACTAAACGCAAAATACTTTCCGAATTAGTTATTTCTGCTTCGCGTATTTCCGAAAAATTATTATCGTCTCCCGTAAGTATTTCTAAATTAAATGCGACACAAATTCAACAATCGCCGGCACCGTCATTTTTCGATGCTGTCGGAACGATGAAAGGCGTACAAATGATTACGCCAAGCATGGGTTTTAAAGTTTTGAATACACGCGGATTTTCAAATACAACAAACGTCCGGTTTGTACAAATGGTGGATGGCGTTGATAATCAAACACCGCACATCGGCGCACCGATTGCCAACGTACTTTGTCCGAGCGATTTGGATATTGAAAATGTTGAAGTTATTCAAGGCATTGCTTCTGTTCTTTACGGTATGAATGTGACGAATGGTTTAGTAAATTTCACGACAAAAAATCCGTTTGCTTCCGAAGAAATAAGTTTTCGACAACAACTCGGTGTGAATCACGTCAACGATATTTCGGATATTTCTCCGAAACTTTACAGTGAATCCGCTTTGCGTTGGGCTAAGGCTTTTAATAATAAATTGGCAATAAAAATAAATTTAGGTTTCGCGAAAGGTTATGATTGGATTGCGGATAATCGCAACGATTTGAATCCATTAGCGAATCAAACTACCGGTTTATTAGGCGCGGATAATCCGGCGTATGATCCGGTGAACGGTTACGGTAATGAATCGTCGAACAGGAAAACAATTACTTTGAACGGGAAAAATTATGTCGTAGCACGTACAGGTTATTACGAGCGCGAAGTAGTTGATTATAGTTTGCAAAATTTTAAAGGTGATGTCGCGCTTTTTTATAAACCCACGGAAAATTCTGAAATTTCTTACACTTTTCGCACAGCAACTTTAAACAATGTCTATCAACGCGCCAATCGTTTTCGGTTGGATAATTACTTTCTCGGACAAAATATATTTCAATACAAAAATCCTTTTATGCAGTTGAAGGCATATATCAACAGCGAAAATACCGGCGACTCCTACAATTTACGTTCAATGGCTGAAAACATTGATAAAAATTTCAAATCCGATGCCGGTTGGTATTCCGACTTTACAAAAGCTTTTAACACCGCCCTAAAAGCAAATTCGGATGTTGCACAAGCACTGCAAACTGCGCGACAAGCAGCCGACAACGGCAGACCGCAACCCGGTACACCGCTTTTTAAACAAAAAGTTGATACTTTGAGTCAAATAAATAATTGGGATATTGGCGCAGTTTTACGCGTAAAAGCACATCTTGTTCATACGGAAGGTGTACTTGATGTAGGCAAATTATTAAATTCAAAAACAAATATTCAAGTCGGAGCAGATTTTCGCGAATATATTATTATTCCTGACGGGAATTATTTCATAAATCCGCAAGATTCCGGTAGTAATTTAATTTACACGCGCTACGGTGCTTTTGTACATACGTCTCAAGATTTTTTTAAGAACAAACTCCGTATCAGTATGGCATTACGCGCCGATAAAAATGAGTATTTCGATTTTAAATTGAGTCCGCGTATAACGGCGGTTTATAGTTTAGGAGTGCCAGATAATTATGTTCGATTTTCTTACCAAGACGGTTATCGCTATCCAAGTATTTTCGAAGGATTTTCAAATATCAAAAGTGGCGGCGTTAAACGGATTGGCGGCTTACGCATTATGTCGAACGGTGTATTTGAAAATTCTTGGTTGAAAAGTTCGATTGATGCTTTTCAAACTGCGATGAATAAAGATGTGAATACAAACGGATTAACACAAGCGACAGCCATTGAAAAAGAAAAAAACCTTTTGCAACGCAACACTTATACCTATTTGCAACCCGAACACGTCAACTCTTACGAACTTGGTTACAGAAGCGTAATAGCAGGAAAATTATTTATTGATGTGGATGCATACTATAATAATTACGCTAATTTTATTGCTCAAATAGAAACAGGTGTGCCAAATACGACGGATGAAACGCAAATACCCGCATCTCTTTTCGATAAAAATAAACAATT
Source organism: Saprospiraceae bacterium (assembly GCA_043748865.1). Lineage (GTDB taxonomy): Bacteria > Bacteroidota > Bacteroidia > Chitinophagales > Saprospiraceae > JAAFJT01. The sequence goes on along the minus strand of JAYTNA010000354.1, from coordinate 1,616 downwards.
TCGCTATCGCCTGTGGACAAATTCTAAAACGACGGTCTATAATTATGGCGCAGGAATTGATTTGCATTATTCGATTTCAGAAAAATACATCTTATCAGGCAATGTGAGTTATGCGGCACTCAAAAAAACGGATCAAAACGATGGTTTGGAAGATGGTTTCAATACGCCTGCTTGGATGACAAACGTGGCGTTTAATGCCGATAAAATTTTTAAAAACGTTGGTTTTAATATTACCATGAAATATCAAAGCAGTTATTATTGGCAATCATTTTTGGTGAACGGCGACGTACCTTCTGTTTTTAATATAGATGCTTTTGTCTGTTATACTTGTAAAAATACTTTATTGAATATCAAATTAGGCGGTACAAATGTTTTGAATAAATATTATTATTCTTATCTTGGCGGACCGCAAATCGGCGCGTATTATTATACGACAGTCACTTATTATTGGAAATGACACTACAAACTATTAGACTTTTCAACATATTTCTTGTTCGGGATATAAAACAAACTGTAACTTTGCACTGTTTTATAAATAAAATAGTGAAATGAGTAAACACGGGCGGATATTAGTTGCCATGAGTGGCGGCATAGACAGTACGGCAACGGCGATGATGTTGCACGACGAAGGTTATGAAGTAGTGGGTATCACGATGAAAACTTGGGATTATGCCGGTTCAGGTAGTTCTAAAAAAGAAACGGGTTGTTGCAGTCTCGACAGCATTAACGATGCGCGAAGTGTTGCCGTGAAAATGGGTTTCCATCATTTTATTATTGATATCCGAGAAGAGTTCGGCGATTTTGTGATTGATAATTTCGTGGATGAATATCTCGCCGGACGCACACCAAATCCGTGCGTCTTGTGCAACACGCATATAAAATGGTCGGCTTTGATGAAACGCGCCAATGCTTTGGATTGTGCATTTATCGCTACCGGACATTACGCCAAAATAAACCGGCGCGAAGACAGGCATTTTATATCAAAAGCTACTGACAGACTTAAAGATCAAAGTTATGTACTTTGGGGATTGACGCAAGAATGTTTAAGCCGAACAAAATTTCCGTTGGGTGATATGTTGAAATCGGATGTCAGAAAATATATTGCAAGCGCGGGTTTTGAAGAATTTTCTAAAAAAGGAGAAAGCTATGAAATTTGTTTTGTGCCGGATAACGATTATCGCAACTTTCTGAAACACCGTATTCCGGACTTATCCGAAACAGTAAAAGGAGGAAAATTTGTAAACGAACGCGGAGAATTTCTTGGCACACACGAAGGTTATCCTTTTTTTACCATCGGACAACGCAAAGGTCTCGGAAAAGCATTCGGCAGACCGATGTTCGTCACGAAAATAATACCTGAAACAAACACAGTCGTTTTGGGTGAATTAGACGATTTAAAACGCAATGGTGTTCTCGTAGGCAATGTCAACTTACAAAAATATGCGCGTCTGCCATTCGAGGGCATCGAAGCAATTTCTCAAATCAGATACAATGATGCAGGCGGCACACTTTCCGAATTGCACCAACGTGACAACGGCGATATTGACATTACCTTTTACACCAACGTTAAAGGTGTTGCACCGGGACAATCCGCTGTTTTTTATGAAGGCGAAGAC
>JAYTNA010000353.1:0-3276 GCA_043748865.1 Saprospiraceae bacterium | reverse complement strand
ATCCTACTCTGTACATTGAACTAAATTGCGTCAAATTTATAAAAATACAATCATTGTTTCTTAAAATTAATGAAAACTATTACCTTTATTCTTTAAAATCAAAAAAACAATTGTATTTATGGAAGAAAATGAATTACCAATTTCATCTCCAAAAATAGAGAAAGAAAAAAAACCGAAAAAGAAAAAACCAAGTCGCACGACCGAAACGATGTTCCGCTCTATGTTGGGCAACCACTTGAGATTGAGCGAAATGGCAGATCATAAAGCGCGCTTGATGGTATCCATTAATTCGATTATTATTTCTGTCATGACTTCGTTTTTGGTACATGAATATGCTACCAATCAAAAATTACTTTTTCCAATTGGTTTATTGGTAGCGGTGTGTTTAATCACCATAACTTTTGCATTGCTTTCTACCAAACCATCAGTGAAACCAAAAAAGCATATTACTTCAGATAAAGTTGACCTTTTATTTTTCGGCGACTATACTGCTCTTACTGTAGAAGAATATAAAACAGCTATGGAAAATATGATGACCGATTCGGCAGAATTGCGCGAAAGTTTGGTTGAAAATATTTATGCCCAGGGCAAAGTCATTGAGCATAAATTCCGACTTTTAAGTATTGCTTACAATATTTTCATGTATGGTTTTCCGTTAGCAATCATCAGTTTACTTTTGGTGATGTATATGCGTTGATTTAATTTTTAGTACGTCCGCCGGTAAAATGTTTTTTAATGCCTTTCGGGTCATTAATTTCCGCATAAAATTCATCAAAATATTGAAGGGTGCGCTTGATGTATTTCGCATCGAGTAACGGATTACTCTCATAAAGCGCGTACAATTGCGGTTTGATGTCGTTAAATTTATCGAATATTTTTTTAAAAACTTCAGGAGAATAATCCAAACCGCGATATAGTCTTTCTCTGACCGATGAAATTTCAAGTTGCACCGGCGGTAGAGCGTAACGCGCTTCGACAATACCGGCGTGATCAAAATCGTAGGGTATGGGTAAAAAAAGTTTACCGGGTTGAATATAGATTTTAATATTGTGCAAACCCGGCACCGACCAATCGTGATTGCCGATTAAATACTCAAACATCGTGACCAATGCCGATTGCATCGTATCCAACTGAAACAATTTGAGATTCTTTCGCGTGAAGCTTTCTGCACTGATACGTTTAGCAATAGCCAACTCGTTTTCGATAAAAAAACCGTGACTTGTTTTGGGTTTTATTTTGCCTAAAGAATCAATGTAAGTTACGTCGGTCAATCGCGCTTTAAAACTTAAATTTGTGAGCAGATTGTAAATTTCATACACCATGTATTCGCGCACCACATATTCAGGATCGGCGCATTGTGTCACTAATTTTAATTTATCTTGGTGTTCAAACAGTGTATTTTTTATTTTTTTCTTCGAAAAATTGAGTAAAAGCGGCGGAAAATTGCAAGTGCCGGACGATAATCGAAAATTACCGCGCACTTTTAATTTCATCGGAATAACAACAGAATCGTTTTGATCACCGGTGTACGACAATTTTGCCCAGTGGTACTCATGCGTTTTAACTTTTTCTTTTAATAGAATTTTGAGATTGGTTTCTAACCGCATCGGTAAAACTTCTTTTTTTTCAAAAAGCGGCTGCGACAATTCTTGACCAATACTTTTCAAAGAAGGCAAGATAAATCCTATGATAAGGGTAAAGTGTTGTATTGTGATTTTCATTTTTAATAATGGTTTTTGCAAAGCTACAAAAAAAATAGAAACGTTCTGTGTTTTTATTGTTCAATTTTAAATTTTGGTACAAATTTTGAACATTAACAGAAGACTACTATAATTATTTTTCGCGTCGCAGATGTGTAGACTTCCTACATAAAAAAGTTACGATAGAGTAAAAAAAGTTAACGAAATTATAATGTCACAATGAATGAAATTTTTGTTGCTTTATTTTCGTTCTAAATAGATAAACTTGTACCCAATTATAAAAAATTGTAACATACTTCACCTGTAAATCATAATTAATAAAAATGGCATCAATATTTCAATCTGAGAGAGAACTTGCTTTGGTTGCAAAAATCCAAAGTCGTAATAACGGCGGCGGAACAAACGACGGTGGTTACGTTTGGGTTTAAAAGTACTTTACGAAAAACATTTAAAAAAGGTACGCGTATTCCAATTTAAGCATTACTGCATTTTCTACTGATTAACTAACAAAGGTCTGTTTCAATAAATTTGAGACAGACCTTTACTTTTTTTAAAACACAAAAATAAAATCGCTTCGACAAAAGAATTTCAATTAAATTGCGTTTAAATTATGAACCCAAAATAAATATTTAATAATACAACTCGTTTACTAAGAATAAAGCGGCACACGTACCGCACAAAAAAAATGTTATGGCTGCAAATCTTACGAGAATTTTATTAGTCGAAGACGACCCTAATTTCGGCGATGTGTTGCGCTCATACCTCGAAATGAATGATTATGAAGTTACGTTGGCAACTGACGGCGTAGCAGGTTGGGAGGCGTTTAAAAAAAGAAATGATTTCAACCTGTGTGTGCTGGATGTGATGATGCCGAAAAAAGATGGGTTCACATTGGCAAAGGAAATTAGAGAAAAAAATAAAGATATTCCAATTATATTTTTGACGGCTAAAACTTTGAAAGACGATGTACTTCAAGGTTTCAAAATCGGAGCAGATGATTATATCAGCAAACCGTTTAACACAGAAGAATTTTTGATGCGCGTTCACGCCGTACTCAAACGTAGTCAACCAAAAAGCGATGCAAGAGATGAAGTGCGTGATTACAGCATCGGCAAATACAATTTTAATTATCCGGTGCGCATATTGAGTATCGAAGGAGATAAAGAGGAAATAAAATTGAGTCCGAAAGAAGCACAACTGTTAAAAATGTTTTGCCAACATAAAAACGATGTATTGCCACGTTCCGAAGCACTTGTGAAAATTTGGCAAGAAGATAATTATTTTACGGCACGTTCAATGGATGTGTTTATTACCAAATTACGTAAGTATTTATCAAAAGATTCAAATATCGAAATCATAAACATTCATGGCAACGGTTTCCAAATGTTGGTAAAAGAAAGTTGATTTACGATTTTAGATTTTAGATTTACATAGACCAAAAAAAATGAGCAATATAGCCAAACGTTGAGCAGTTTTATATTATAATGGTGCAACGCACCGTCCTCTTGGTAGAAAAAATACGCGAAAAGCGTTTGAGGTGCAGCGCACCGTCCTCTCGGATAAGAGGACGGTGCGC
>JAYTNA010000352.1:0-3420 GCA_043748865.1 Saprospiraceae bacterium | reverse complement strand
GTTTGATAATTAATTGGTTTTTAGTTGGGGCTGTGTATGCAAATGCGTATTAGCCCTTTTTTAATGAACTGTGAGATATGAGCAATGAGCAAACAATATTTTATAATTGCTCATTGCTCATTGCTCTTCCATTTTTTTAATACAAAACAACATTTTCAAATGAAAAAAAATGCGCTACCTGTTATACTTTTTTTAATGGTTCTTAATTTTTGTCATGCTCAACAAACCGGTGGTGCTCAAAAATTTATTGAAATCACAGGCTATGCCACAACACCCGTTGAACCGGATATTATATATTATACAATTGGTTTACCAAGCCAAAAAAACAACACGGATGACGATAAAGATTTAGTCAAAGAAGACAGTATTGATGTGACGGTAGAAAAAAAAATCAAAGAAGATAATAACTTGAAGTGGATAAAAATACGCGAAATTCTTGGTCAACAAAAATTGAAAGAAGAAGAAGACCCCGATACAAAGAATTATACAATTGGCAACAAATATAATATGTACGCGCTCGGCGGTGGTTCGTCAGACGATGAAATTACGATAAAATTGTCTAACTTGAAAAAATTAGAGATTTTAATTGCACAACTTAAAACGGTTAAAGGGTGTAAAGGTAGTATCAGTAAAGTGGATAACTCGAATACGGAAGCGTTACGCGAAGAAACTTTAATGAAAGCACTTGCCCACGCAAAAGATAAAGCCACGAAAATAGCCGCCAAAATGAATATAAAGCTAGGCAAAGTGATTCAAATAACGGAACAAGCCGCCCTTAACAGTTTAATCGGAAATGTGAGTAAAGAATTTTCAATACCCGGTTTTGGTGCAAGCAGTTTGCTGAATAAAGGCAAAAACAATAACGGAAAAATGTCGCTTTCGGATAGTATAGTGGTGCGTTTTGCGATTGAAGAATAATTTATATTTCCAAACATTATATGCACAAAAAATTATTGAAAAAAAAGAATTTTGAATTTTTTTTATGTAGAAGTCCTTTTATCTTTGAGTAAATTTGTGAAACAAGCCTTAAATCTTGTGAAACAATACGATATTACAAAACAAAACAAGACCAACTGCATAACTATGATCAATAAAAACAAATTGCTCAGGCAAAGGAAAAATCTATGCGTCCGGCGAACAAAGAGATAACCAAGAAATAACTGAAAAAGAAAAAGAAGATGAACTTTTAAAGTAAAATTTGCTCCACAAAACAAAAAGCCTGAAATTTGCAATATCGTAAATTTCAGATTTTTTTTTATTTATTTCTCATTACTTAATTTCTTATTTTTATGAAGAAAATATTTTTTTTTATGCCCCTTTGGATTTTGGCTATTTTTTGTTTTTCTTGCTTTAAAGCTAAAGAACAAAAAACTTCTTCTTCAAAACCAATCAACCACGCTTTATTCGACAGTCTTTTGCAACGTTACGTTGACAATGACGGCTACGTTAATTACAAAGGTTTTTTGAAAGACAGTGTTGAATTAAAAAAATATCTGACGCTGCTTTCAAATAATTATCCGAATGAGAAAAATTGGAGTCGAGAAGCGCAAATGGCGTATTGGATAAATGCATATAATGCTTTCACGATTAAATTAATTTGCGATCACTATCCTGTCAAGAGCATAAAAGATATTAAACGCGGCATTCCTTTGGTGAGTGATACTTGGCAAATTAATTTTATCACGATTGAAAACAAAACTTACAACCTTAATAATATCGAACACGGTATTTTGCGCCCGAAATACAATGACCCGCGCATTCACGCTGCGGTGAATTGTGCGAGTAAAAGTTGTCCGAAATTAAGTCGCCATGCCTATACTGCCGAAAATTTAAATACACAATTAGATGAGGCGATGCGCGGTTTTATTAACGACCCGACGCGCAATAAAATAACTTCGCCCGATAAAGCGGAAATGAGCAAAATTTTCGATTGGTTTGCCGGCGATTTTAAAAAAAAGACACCGACTGTTAGAGCATTTATCAATACTTACGCGTCAAAAATTCAACTCAAAGAAAACGCGACTTTATCTTATTTAGATTATGATTGGGGATTGAACGAACAAGTTAATGCGCGGTAGCTTGTTCGCAAAAAGTTTCATTCGTCTTGCCACCGTTATTTTGTAGTCGGCTTCAATTATATCATAAATACAATTATTCCTTACGCAACACTTTGGGATTTTATGCTACCGCATTTCGATTAAACACCGTACATTTGCGAACACCCATAAATATTTATAATACTCTATGCCGCTACAAATAGTACACGCACACGACAAAACATTTGAACTTTACATGTCAAAAAAAGAAATCGCCGCACGTGTAAAAAATTTGGGCAAAAAAATCTCCGACGATTACCGCGATAAAAACCCTTTGCTTTTATGTATTCTGAACGGTGCATTTGTTTTTGCCGCCGACTTAGCGCGTGCAATGGATATAAATTGCGAAATTAGTTTTACAAAACTCTCTTCATACAACGGCTTAAAATCGTCGGGAGAAGTGACAACTATTTTAGGAATTGATATTCCCGTTCAAGGCAGACACGTTATTATTGTAGAAGACATAGTAGATACCGGCATTACGCTGAATCGATTTTTGAGACAGTTGGCTTCACAATCGCCGGCATCAATAAAAATTGCTGCGTGTTTTATAAAAACAGAAGCGATTATCGAACCTGTTGAAATACACTACCTTGGTTTTAAAATTCCGAATAAATTTATTATCGGCTATGGTTTGGATTATAACGGGTTGGGTAGAAATTGGGGCGATGTTTATACTTTGGTTTGTTAGTTCGTTGGTTAGTAAGTTAGTTTGTTGGTTTGTTGAAATCAGAGTTATACCGGATTATTAAAATTGGAAAGTTTTTTTGGAAAAGTTTTGGAAAATTTTTATCAGAATTTTTTTTTGAAAATCTTTTTTGAGAAAATCTTGTAAATCTTTAAATCCTTTAATCTTGGTTTTTTTGAAAAAAATCTTGTAAATCTTTAAATGCTTTAATCTTGGTTTAAATAAAAATGCGCAAAGAAAAATAATTTTCTTGCGCATTTTATTTAACCAATTAACTAATCTCCAATTAACCAATTACCGTTTACGTTTCCCTTTCATTTTTTCTTTACCTGTCGCAAGCATTTGTGTATATTGCATGTATTGATCCGCAGTCAAAATCCCTTTGATTTCTTGATCTTGCGCTGCTTTCACTTCTGCCATTTGTGATTTGCGTTGATCTTTTGTCAATGACATATTTTCTCTGATAGCTTGCGTTTTACTTTTATGACTTGCGTGTAATGCTTTTAATTTTGCCGCTTGGTCATCGGTTAAGCCTAATTTTTTCTTTAAGCCTTCACCTCTGTGTCCGTCGTGACCTTTGCCTTTTGTCCATTCCGGTTTATCGGCAGGAACAGGTTGTGTTTGAGTAGCTGTTTG
>JAYTNA010000351.1:0-13183 GCA_043748865.1 Saprospiraceae bacterium | reverse complement strand
TTTGTTTCGGTTTTTGTTTGGTGACTTTAGAAAATCGTAATCGGTTTGTAAATTAGAATTTTTAAAAATAATTTAATTCATCTAGTTCAGCAAATTAATAATTTATTCACTTTAAAACCTTTAGTAATGAAAAATTTTTTTATTCTCCTACTCTTATTGAGTACTTTTTTTCCGAAGTTATCGGCTGCTTCAATTGTATTAAACACGACTACTTCACTTAATGATGCGTCAATACAAAGTAAATTGAAGGCTCAAAATGCTTTCACTCAATTAAGGCAAGAACAAAAAGCAGAAAAGAAATTAGAGCGAAAGGTGATTTTTGCAACTAAGATAATAAAAATTTTTGGGCTTCAAAAGTTAGAACAAAAATTTTTTAAAAAGTCAACTTCCGGTTCGGATACCGACAAACTATTGGGCATTTTATTAGGCCTTGTTTTGGGGTTAATTGGTGTTCTGATTGCCTACATTATCGGCAATAATGCACTCATACGTGGTGCGTGGATAGGTTTGATAATTTGGTTAGTGATAATATTATTAGCTTTGGCACTAAAAAAATAAATTCAAATTTACGAAAAACAAAACCTCTCTCACCTTTGTTTAGGTCGGAGAGGTTTTGTGTTTTATTTCAGCTTTCAGCTATCAGTACTCAGCTATCATTTTTAAGCCTCATCCTTTAACTATTCAGAAAAAATTAATAGTTGAGAGGGAGATAGTTACAAACTGATAGCTGAGTGCTGATAGCCGATAGCTAAAAGCTAAATACTTTTTATGACTGAATTAGAAATTTTACCCTATACAACAGGGATACTAATTGCTTCGATGCTCATCATTGTTGTCCTCGAACGCATCAAACCATATCGAAAAGGAATTCCTTTTTTCAGAGAAGGTTTTTGGATTGATTTTGTATGGTACACACTCATTCAAAGTTATTTTTTGCGCATTTTAATTTTTGAAATTATTATTAAAGGTTTACACGCCGGTTTTAATTGGGAACCGTATCAATTTTTAAAAAATTGGTCAATAACCGAACAAGTTTTATTTTTTCTTGTCACACACGATTTTTATATTTATTGGTTTCATAGGTTCCAACACGCGAATAAATATTTTTGGCGCACCCACGAAGCGCATCATTCCGGCAAACAAGTAGATTTTTTGGAAGGTTCGCGCTCGCATATTCTCGAAATCATTATTAATCAAACCATAGAGTTTGCACCGATTATTTTATTAGGAGCAAATCCGGTGGTAATACCGATTAAAGCATTACTTGATGCCGTTTTCGGAATGTTTATCCACGCGAACATTGATGTAAAATTTGGCAAACTAAAATATTTTTTAAATTCGCCTGAATTGCATTTATGGCACCATGCGAATTATAAAGAAGTTTTTCATGCTAATTTTTCTACCAAATTTTCTTTTTGGGATTATTTATTCGGCACGGCTTATTTTCCAGGACATAAACCCGGTAACAAAAGAGAAAATTGGGGTTTGTATTATGAATATCCTAAGGATTATTTTGTACAACATATTTTTTCTTTTAAACGTTTCGATGAAAAAAGTTTATTGAAATATAAGTGGTTCAATGTCTATTATAATTTGCGTCCGAATTTTTTGCATTGGATGGAACGCACGGTTTTAAATACTACGGGTAAGAAAATTGATTTGATGCCGAAAATTTTGGCGGAACAGGAAGATGAAACTGCGAAGCACGCTTCACAAATTGCCTACGATTATAAATTAGATGATTTGAGATTTTCAAATGAAAAAAAATAAATAGGTTTCTACTGGGAGACTAATAACTAACAACTAAATTATGTCCACTGCACTCAAAAATAATAACGAACTTAATCGTATACTTTCACCCATTGTGGCTGATGAAGATTTTTCTTTCGGTATCATCGTTTCCGATTGGAACAGCGCGATAACACACGCACTCTTAGAAGGTTGTACGAATACACTTTTGCAAAGTCATGTTGCCGCAGAGAACATTCACACCATTCACGTACCCGGTTCTTTTGAATTACCGGTGGGTGCACGATTGTTGGCGCAACGTTTTCCGAGTGCGGAAGCCTATATTTGTTTGGGTTGCGTCGTAAAAGGAGAAACGCGCCACGATGAATACATCAACACTTCTGTAGCGATAGCGTTGCAAAATATGTCTATATCTAGTGGTAAACCTTTTGTATTCGGTTTACTCACGACAGAAAATGAACAACAAGCTATTGATCGTGCCGGCGGAAAATACGGCAATAAAGGTATTGAATGTGCAGAAACGGCTTTGAAAATGGCTGCGTTGAGAAAAGAATTAGCGGAAAGCGGTAAGAAAAAAATTGGATTTTGAACCGGAATTTGCAGAATTACTAAAATTTTCAGAATTTGAGGTTGTATAAAATAACTTACACGCTTACATTCTGAAAATTCGGGTAATTCAGCTAATTTTGATTTAGAAATCAACAACAAATAACTAAACTCTAGTCATCAACAATAAAAGCAAAACCGTCACTATCACCGACAAAAAAACCATCACCTGCAATAAAGGAGATAATTTGCCGATAAAAGGAATATCTTTTGTGAAATTAAAAATAATACTTTCATAACCATGCACTTCTTCTTTCGGATTAAAAGTTTGAAAACCCAACATCGTCAAAATTTCTTCTGCTTTTTGAGCATCCTCATCGCGTACAATAACTTTCACGCCACCAATCGCATTACTCATTGAGGGTAAAGTTTGGACCGAGTATTCGTCTTTCAGATACGCATCAATATCATGTTGCGCTAATGCGGTTTGCATCAAGTGTGCTTCGTTAACGTTGGAGGATTTGGCGATGATCATGTGCGATTTTAGATTTTAGATTTTAGATTTTTTACTCGAAAATGAAATTTTATCACTGTTCATTTAATATCCACAATTATCTGCTAATTTTATGCCTACAATTAAATCAGACACCGTGCAATGAACTTTGGGCGATAAAAATCCATGGTCTGTCGTCCGTCGTCTATTGTTTATAAATTTATGTCAATTTTTTCCGCAAACGGCAAATTACTTATTACTGCCGAATATTTTGTTTTAGACGGTGCAAAAGCGTTGGCAATACCCGTTAAATTCGGACAAACGCTCAAAGTAATTAACAACAAAAAAACACCCTATCTTGTTTGGGCAAGTTGTGATTATGAAAATAAAACCTGGTTTTCAGGCGCGTTCAAGGATGAAACTTTCGATGCCGTTTATTCGGACGACCCAACCGTTGAAGCGACTTTAACTAAAACACTTTTATCTGCGCAAAAATTACGCGGCACTAAAAAAAAATTAAATCTTTCACGGACTACCATAGAAACATATCTGAATTTCCCGCGAGAATGGGGTTTAGGTACAAGTTCAACTTTAATATATTTAGTAGCACAATTATTTGAAGCAAATCCTTACTTACTCAACGATGCCGTTTTCGGTGGTTCCGGTTACGATATTGCTTGTGCGGGTTCAACTACGCCTATTATTTATCAACTCACAAACTCAAAACCGATTGTTACGCCTGTCAAATGGAAACCTTTATTTTCGGAACAATTATTTTTTATTTACCTCGGCAAAAAACAAAATTCGCGTGACGGTATCGCGCATTATCGCACTATTATGAAAAACGATACGGCACTCGTTGATACTGCAACACAACTGACTGAAAGTTTTTTTTGCGCCACTACCCTACTCGATTTTGATAAATTTATAATCGAACATGAAAAATTGGTACAATCGACAACTCAATTAGAACGTGCAAAAGATAAGTACTTTGCGGATTATTGGGGTGAAATAAAATCGCTCGGTGCATGGGGCGGTGATTTTGTTTTGGCGACATCGAATCGACCTAGAAAAGAAACCAAAAAATATTTTTCGGAACACGGATGCAGTATTTTCTTTTCTTTTGATGAAATGAGTTTTTAGGTTTGAAGTATGCGGTATAATTGAGGTACGGAATCAGTACAAACATCATATCTAATAACTAAAAAAGTGTGTGATTTTTTTGTGATATTACTATCGTATATTTGTATTTAGAAACGCGGATTTTAAAATAGTTTCCTATTTTTGAAATTAGTCGCACTTTTTGAAACCAAATTTTTTCTGCATGAAACCTAAAATGAAACATACTTTTTTTACCCGCGCATTTCATTGGCTCAATGTACCGATACTCACACTCATGATTTGGAGCGGGTTACTAATTTATTGGGCGAATGATGTGTATGAAATAAAAATTTTCGGACACACCTTATTTCATTTCTTTCCGGATAGTTTCAACAAATTTTTAAACTTACCGTTCCGTCTGGCAGAAGGCATGGCTTGGCATTTTACCATCATGTGGTTTTTTATTTTGAATGGATTTTTTTACGTCCTCTACACTTTCATTTCCGGCGAGTGGCGCGAACTTGTGCCGAATAAAAATTCTCTGAAAGAAGCGTGGCAGGTTTTATTGCACGATTTATATTTATCGAAACAAAAACCGCCCGAAGTGAAATTCAATGGTGCGCAACGCATCGCTTATACAAGTGTTATTTTGATGGGTTTGGGGTCAATGCTCACAGGTTTTGCGATTTATAAACCGGTACAACTGCATTGGCTCACCGCACTTTTCGGTGGTTACGAATGGGCGCGTGGTATTCATTTTATACTTACCATAGGTTACGTTCTGTTTTTTATTATCCATATTACGCAAGTTATCCGCGCCGGTTGGAAAAATTTTCAAGCGATGGTTACCGGAAGGGAGTAACTCACAACTAACAACTAATTATGAAACTCAAATCTTTTACTATATTCGGTCTTTATATCGTTGCAGTAATTTTGGCTTTTAGTTGGGTAACGCATCAACCCAATAAAGATGGTATTCCGGTGCCGCTGCGCAACATGTTGTCATTCAATGAAAGATTTTTTTCCGCATTTTTTTCAACTAAACGTACTTCCAAAGCATTTAAACCCGCAGATGCGAACCGCGAAGCGCGTAAAAATGGTAATTACGGTCTCGAAGATACTTTAGATGCAAAAAATTGGAAAATGATTGTCATTCACGGGAACAACGATACACTCACAGTCACGCTAGATGATTTGAAAAAAATGCCGAAAACAGATGTCATTTTCGATTTTAAATGTATCGAAGGTTGGTCTCAAGTAACGCATTGGGCAGGTGTACGCTTTTCGGATTTTGCGAAATATTATAAACTTGGCACAAAAAGCGGTAACGCAATTGAAGATAATCCTTCAACGGATTGGTACAAATATGCAGGACTCGAAACACCGAATGGTAATTACTATGTCGGTATTGATATGCCGAGTATGATGCAGTCGCAAACCATTTTGTGTTACGAAGTCAACGGACACGCGTTACCGGAAGTAGACGGTGCGCCTTTGCGGCTTATTATTCCTGTCAAATACGGCGTGAAACATTTGAAACGCATCGGCAAAATAGTTTTTGCAGATATTCCGCCGCATGATTATTGGGCTGAAAGTGGTTATGATTATTATGCAGGGTTTTAGAAAATTAAGAATGAAAAATTAAGGATGAGCAGTAAGAAATAATGTGTTTTAAATTTAAAAAGATAGTGTGACTTGAAGTTACACTATCTTTTTAAATTTAAAAAACGTAATTTTGCGCCGTTTTAACAATTGAAAATTAAAAACGAATACCTGCGCTTTTCAAATTCTTAATCAGAAAGATTTATGCTCGATAAACTAAAAGCAATTCAAGATCGCTACATTCATATTGAAGAACAATTAAGTGATCCTTCTGTTATTAACGATCCGGAAAAATCGAAACGCACCAACAAGGAATATAAAGATTTGATGCCGATAGTCGAGGCTTATCAAGATTATAAAAAAGTTTTGAATGATATAGACCAAGCGAAAGAAATGCTCGCCGATTCTGAAATGCGCGAGATTGCGAAAGAAGAATTGAATGTGCTTGAACCGAAACGTGATGCACTTGAAGCAAAAATAAAATTACTCATTGTCCCGAAAGACCCTGAAGATAATAAAGATGTGCTGTTTGAAATTCGCTCCGGAACAGGCGGTGATGAAGCCGGTATTTTTGCGGGCGATTTATATCGAATGTACACGCGCTATTTTTCGACACGCGGTTGGAAAGTGGAACATATTGAAGCCACAGAAGGTATGCCAGGCAGTTTCAGCAAAATTGTTTTGGAAATTTCAGGCGAAGAAGTTTACGGCAATTTGAAATTTGAATCAGGTGCGCACCGCGTTCAACGTGTTCCGGAAACTGAAGCGAAAGGTCGTGTACATACATCGGCAGCAACGGTGGTCGTCATGCCGAAATTAGAAATGGAAGATGTACAGATCCGAAAAGAAGATTTGAGAATAGATGTTTATCGTGCCAGCGGTGCAGGAGGACAACACGTTAACAAAACGGAATCGGCGGTGCGTATTACGCATTTGCCGACAGGTGTTGTATCTGAATGTCAAGACGGGCGTTCGCAAATTCAGAATCGCGAGTTGGCAATGCAACGGCTTTATCAAAAAATGTACACCGCGCAAAAAACTGTGCATGATAATGAACAAGCCTCTAAACGCCGCACCTTAGTCGGTTCGGGTGACAGGTCGGATAAAATTCGCACATACAATTATCCTCAAAATCGAATGACGGATCACCGCATTAATCTCACACTGTATTCTCTCGATCGCGTGATGGAAGGTGGCATCGGAGAAATTATCGAAGCACTACAAATGGCGGATAATGCAGAAAAATTAAGAGCCGGAGACGAGGATTGACAATTTTGAATTTTAGATTTTGGATTTACGATTGGATAAATTAAATCCAAAATCTAAAATCCAAAATCGTTATATTTCCCACATATCTCCCCACAAACGATTGCCGCCGTCAATATAAACAGTTTCGCCGGTGATATAACGCGCATAACTCAAAAACAAAGTCAACTCCGCTACTTCTTGCACTGTACCGAGCCGTTTCATTGGAATTTTATCGGACAAGCCTTTCAACATTTCCGGCGGATAATTATCTAAACCGGACGATTGAATGATACCGGGTGCGATACAATTAATTACAACGCCTCTGCTCACCCATTCTATAGCTAAAGTTTTTGTCAAATTTATCACACCGGCACGTGCTGCTGCCGAATGACTCATGCCCGGAAATCCTTTGTAATTATTCAGAACAATATTAATAATACTGCTTTCTTTTTGTTTAAAGAAAAAACGTTTCGCCATTTCTTGCATCACGAACCAAGTACCGTTCAGATTTGTATTGACAACTGCCTTCCAACCATTTTCCGTAATCAATTCTGCCGGTGAAGGAAATTGTCCGCCGGCATTGTTGATAAGAATATCTAATTTACTGCTTTGAGACTCAATGATGTCGGCTAAATGTTTGATACTTTCCGTTTCTCTGATGTCGAGAACGTAAGCCTTTGCTTTATTATCGCCGGTGGTGTGCAATTTCATCATCGCTGCTTCCAATTTTTCTTTCCTGCGTGATGCGATATATACTTCCGCGCCGGCTTCCAAGTATTGTCTTGCAATTTCAAAACCGATACCCGTGCCGCCTCCGGTGACTAAAACTGTTTTATCTTTAAATAAATTTTCTTTAAACATGATAATTGGTTGATGGTTGATGATTGATGGTTGCTCAACCATCAACATAAATTTCTCCTTTCAAGTACGTTGTAGCATTTCCGGCGAGAAGAACGCGGTTGGCGTTTAAAGTACAAGTTAAATGTCCGCGCCGTTTAGAAATTTGAATCGCAGTAAGTGTATTCTTTCCTAATTTCTCTGACCAATAAGGTGTCATCACTGTATGTGCAGAACCGGTGACCGGATCTTCTTCAATACCGGCTTCAGGAAAAAAACAACGCGACACGAAATCCGATGTATCGCCTTTGGCTGTGACGATGATGCCGCGAGCGTTAATATGTTTCAGCGGTGCAAAATTAAGTTGTAAATTTTCAATTTCTTTTTGTGAAGCAACGACTGCCATAACATCATCTTTTCCGCGACGAATTTCTAAGGGTGCGAAACCTAAAATTTCTTTTACTAAACCGGCAATCGAATTATCCGGTATAGAAAAATCTGCCGGAAAATCCATTTCATACCCTGTCGGTGTTTTTTTTACGCGCAATTCACCGCTCAATGTTTCAAAAATAATTTCGTCTTTAGTGTAACCGAGTTGGTCGTATAAAATATGCGCTGTTGCCAAAGTTGCATGACCGCATAAACGCACTTCAATACTTGGCGTAAACCAACGCAAATGAAAACCTTTTTTTGTAGGAATAATAAAAGCCGTTTCCGCTAAATTATTTTCTGCTGCGATGTTTTGCATCAACACATCAGATAAAAATTTTTGCTTCAATGGTACAACTGCTGCCGGATTTCCGCCGAAAGTTTTATCCGTAAAAGCATCGGCTTGGTAAATTTTTAATTTCATTTAAATGAGTTAGTTGGTTAGTTAGTTGGTTAATTGGTTAGTGATTGATTAGTTTGATTAGTTTGGTTAATTATTCAAAAGCAACCAACTAACTAACCAATTAATCAACTAATTTCATATCAAATTGCAAACGCGCCAAATTTTCGTATAAACCATTTTCTTTCGCGATGAGTTGTTCATGCGTACCTTGTTCTACAATGCGTCCGTGATCAAGTACATAAATACAATCTACATCACGAATAGTTGCTAAGCGGTGTGCGACGATGATACTTGTACGTCCTTGCATCAAAATATTAAGCGCGTCTTGCACGACTTTTTCTGATTCTGCATCGAGTGAAGATGTCGCTTCATCGAGCAATAAAATGGACGGATTGCGCAAAATCGCACGTGCTATGGCAATGCGTTGACGTTGTCCGCCGGAAAGTTTAATACCACGTTCACCTACAATCGTTTCCATACCTTCCGGAAAACCGGAAATAAATTCCCAACAGTTTGATTGTTTGGCGGCTTCTATAATTTCCGGTTCCGTTGCGTCGGGTTTTCCGTATAAGATATTTTCTCTGATGGTGCCGCCGAAAAGCAAAACTTCTTGCGGTACGATTGCCAAATTTTGACGATAGTCGGTAATATTATAATCAAGAATGTTTTTATTATCCACGAATACTTGCCCGGCACTCGCATTATAAAAACGCAAAAGTAATTGAATTATCGTAGATTTTCCTGCACCACTCGGACCAACAATCGCCACTTTTTGACCGGCTTTTATTTTCATCGAAACGCCACTCAAAACTTCTACGTCTGTTCTTGTCGGATAACGGAATTGTAGATTTTTAAATTCTATTTCGCCGTTCAAACGTTGTGTCTGTTTGTTTGCGGTATCGGCTAAATTAATTTCAGGTTGGGTATTTAAAATATCAAACACACGCTCGGTAGCACCGACGGCACCTACTAATTCTGAATAAAAATTTGCGAGACCTGCAATCGAGCCGCCGATAATAGCTGTGTAAGTAAAAAACATGATTAATTCACCCGCTGACATATTTCCTTTCTGCACCATTTCGGCGCCTTTAAATAAAATAAAAAATAAAGAGCCGAATAAAATGACGACGATAAAAGTCGCAAATAGTGCGCGCCAACCGGCATAATTCATACTAATTGCCACTGCTTTTTTATTTAATTTTCCGTAACGCAAAACTTCAAAACCTTCATTCGTGAAGGCTTTTACGGCATTGATGGCTTGCAAGGTTTCATTGAGTACAACATTCGTTTCGGCGATTAAACTTTGGCGTTCTTTCGATTTTTTTCTGATAAACCTTCCGAAAAGTAGTGCGCCAATCACTATTACCGGAAAAGTAGCCAACATTAACAAAGCTAATTTAAACGTGGTGAACATCAAAATAACGATACCCGAAACAATCACTACAATTTGCCGAATAAATCCGCCAAGTGTAACGGAAAAAGTAGTGTACAATTTTTCTACATCGGAATTAACACGACTGATGAGTTCACCGACGCGACTTTCTTCATAAAAACTTACCGGCAGTGAAACGAGTTTACTATAAAGTGCTTGACGCACATCGGCAATACCGTTTTCACTTACTTTTGCGAAAAGTGTTACACTGAAATAAGAAATAAAACCCTGCATGATAAGTAATCCGGCGAGGAACTTACCGATTTTTGATAAGGTTAAGTCGTAGTGATAGGTTTGTCCGAATAAATTGGAAACAAAATCTGTTTTACCTTGTGCAATATCCACGATACGTCCGGACAAAAACGGAAATACCATGAACGTTGAGGAAGATATAAAAAGCAAAAATAAACCCAACCAAAACGCAACGCGATAGGGTTTTATGAAAGCATAAATTTCTAAAGCCGATTTTAAATTATCGCGCGTGAGTTTAGTTTTGGGAGTTGTATCATTATCGGAATCAAAACGTCGAGCCATATTATTGGTAATAGGTGATTAGTTATTCGTTGATGGTTTCTGAATCAGAATTTATAGAATTTACAAAATGAGCATAATTATCGGGATTGACGGAATTCTGTAAATTCCGGTAATTCCGGTAATTCTGATTCAGAAACCATCAATCATCTCGATAGACGAATAGAGTATTTTAAAATTGCCAACAAATAAAAAAGAAAACCGGATAGCAAACAATTAAGTTCACTATCCGGTTTTTATTTTATTTTTTATCGAAAAATTAGTTTTTGAAAAATTTCATTGTTGAAGCATCTGTTGAGCTTGACAAACGAGCAATGTACAAACCTGTATTCAAGTTAGCAAAGTTAGCACTGATATTGTTGGCACCTTGAAAAGCTGTAACGTCTGATGAATAAACTACTTGACCTGAAGTAGAATAAATAGAAAGCGTTAATTTTTCATTTGACGGGCTTGCGAAGATAACATTTCCGCTCGTGTTAACTACATCAAGAGATAATTTACCTTTGTTACCTGTTATCACCGAAACAACTTTTGAAACTGATTCGGTACCTGAGAAGTCAACTGCTTTCAAGCGATAGTAAACTACTGCTGCGTTATAAGAGTTGTTATCAGTATAAGTATATTCATGCGCAATTGCCGAAGTACCCATACCTTTAACTTCACCTACTGCTGTAAAACTTACACCATTCGTTGAAGTTTCAACTTTAAACATACTGTTGTCTTTTTCGGAAGCAGTTGTCCAATTGATATTTACTTTACTTGAAGCTACTGATTTGGCAGAAAAGTCCGACAATTCTATTGCAACTGTAGCGTTAATGAGCAAGTCTGAAGTTGCCTTATTATTACAAGTACCTGTGGTACCACCTGTACATCCAGGAGAGTTATCAGCATTAATAGTTATAACAGTACTGCCATTACTCAGAGGCGTGAAATCAAATGCAATTTTATTGCCACCGGGTTGGGAAATTACATTAGCAGGTTGGCCAACAGTAGCGGAGTTGCCGGTGGCACTAACTTGACTAGCATTTGAAAAAACGCCCCCACTATAAGTATAAATGAAGTGATATTTTACGCCTATTATAAGTGGACTCGAAGAGTTAGTCGGATCTGGTGTTAGAGTAGCAAACTGAGCTTTAGCCGCTACTAAAAACAAAAACGAAGAAACAAGAGTAAAAAAGATTCTTTTCATGATTGACACGTTTAAAAAAGAGGTTAAAGAAATTAGATTTCTTAAGTTGAGTACTATAAATTAGATTTTACGTATTAACTAATGCAAAGTTATGTATAAGAATAGTATTATGCAACATAGTTTAAAATTTTTTTAAATAATTTATTATTTCAAATATTTTTTTAAACAAAAAAATTTTATTAATTTTTCAACTAAAATTCACGTAATTGAACCAGATATTTCACTTTGGTTTTATATTTTCGGCACGGAGTTTGTAAAATTTGTACCTATTTTCATTGATAATGTAAAAGTATAACTTTTGTTGCAAAATACCAAATTTTTTAATCTAAAAATTAACTTTTTTTTGAAACAGGTAAAAATAAAACGTCGGGTAACAAAAATAGTAAAAAATGCCGCAAAATTTGTCAAATACTTTTTCGTTCAATAACTTCGCCGAAAAAATGAGAAAAAAAATTTCAAGCCAAATTTCCGGTTTAGTAACGTGTAAATAATAAAGTAGTCAAATTAATTTTTCGACTTACTTTTCCTTACGGATTTTGCGGTTAATTTTAGTCCGAGGAACGCAAAGATTTCACAAAGTTCGCAAATGAGAGAGTTTAAATCATACTAACTTATTATTTACCCGTCACTTGCAAGCTGAAATTGTTCATTGTTCTTTATTCATTGTTCATTAAAACAGTCATGGATTTACTAGAAAATAAAATCGCACTGGTTACAGGCGGTGCGCGCGGTATCGGCGAAGCGATTGTACGCCGATTTGCGGAAGAAGGTGCTGTTGTTATATTTACTTATATTTCAGATAGTTCGGCGGCAAAAGCGGATGCAATTGTGTCGGATTTACGCGCTAAAAACCATACCGTTGAAGCCTTCCGATCTGATGCATCTAATTTTAAAGATGCGGAACTTTTGATCGAAACGATTGTAAAAATGCACAGTCGTTTAGATATTGTCGTCAACAATGCCGGCATCACACGCGATAATCTGATGCTACGCATGACAGAACAACAATGGGATGAAATTATGAACGCCAATTTGAAATCCGTTTTCAATGTGACTAAACACGCTTTGCGCCCGATGCTGAAACAGCGCGCCGGTTCGATTATAAATATGAGCAGCGTCGTCGGTGTTTTCGGTAATGTCGGTCAAGCGAATTATGCGGCATCGAAAGCAGGTATTATCGGTTTTTCAAAATCTATAGCCAAAGAATACGGCAATCGTTCCATTCGTTGCAATGTCGTTGCGCCGGGTTATATCGAAACAGAAATGACGGAAGGCTTGAGTGACGAAGTAAAACAGGCGTTTTTAAAAAACATTCCGATGGCGCGTCTCGGAAAAGGTGAAGAAGTAGCAGACACTTGCATTTATCTCGGCAGCGATTTGAGTAAATATGTTTCGGGACAGGTTTTGAGCGTTTGTGGTGGTTTGAATTGTTAATTGGTTTATTGGTTTCCGAATCAGAATTTTCAGTATCACCTAAATTTTTAAAATGTAAGAATAGATACTATTCTAAATAAGTTAACATTCTGAAAATTCTGATTCAGAAACCAATTACGAACAAACCAATAAACCTATCACCAATAAACCTATCACCAATAAACCTATCACCAATAAAAAATAAATTTT
>JAYTNA010000350.1:0-1447 GCA_043748865.1 Saprospiraceae bacterium | reverse complement strand
TATCTGTTTTAACGATTGTCGGTTCTATTTTTTATGTAATGGTGAGCAAAGAGTTTGAGTATTTTTATGCGCACTCGCACGTAGATAAAGAGTTACCGTTCAAATATATTTTTGCCGCGTTTTGGGAAGGACAAGAAGGTAGTTTTTTATTGTGGATGTTTTGGCACGTTTTTCTCGGCGTTTTTATTGGGTTGCGCTATCATGGAAAAAATATCGGCACCGACGCGGATTCAAAATTTTCTTGGGAATTACCGGTTTTAGCGACTTTGTCGTCCGTACAAGTTTTTTTGTCTTCGATGATAATGGGTGTGCATGTTGGTTTCGGTGAGCATTTATATAAGTTGGGCAGCAATCCAATTTTATTGTTGAGAGAGACGATGGACGCGCCGATTTTTGCTCAAGCTGACTACATTGAAAAAATTGCAAATACGGCGCGCGGGCTCAATCCGTTGTTGCAAAATTATTGGATGACGATTCATCCGCCGGTTTTATTTCTCGGTTTTGCTTCCGTAACTATTCCTTTTTGTTTTGCGATTGCCGGACTATGGACAAAGCAATATACCACTTGGTTGAAACCCGCGATGCCTTTCGCGCTTTTTTCCGCCACGATTCTCGGCAGCGGTATTTTAATGGGTGGTGCATGGGCTTACGAGGCTTTAAGTTTTAATGGTTATTGGGCATGGGATCCTGTTGAAAATATGTCGCTCGTGCCTTGGTTAGTGATGGTTGCCGGTATTCATACGCATTTAATTACGCGCACAACCGGACATTCGTTGCGCACGACATTTATTTTTTATCTGCTGTCTTTTCTTTTGGTTTTATATTCGACGTTTCTCACCAGAAGCGGTATTCTTGGCGATACTTCTGCACACGCTTTTACGGAAATGGGATTGGAGTGGCAATTAATTATTTTTCAATTGTTTTTTCTCGGTGCAGCGATTTGGCTGTATGCAAAAAATAGAAAAGCGATTCCGACGAACGAAAAAGATGAAAGTATTGCAAGTAAAGAATTTTGGATGTTGATTGGCGCATTGGTGCTTTTGCTTTCTGTTATTTTTATTTCTTTCACGACTTCGATCCCTGTTTATAATAAATTATCCGGTTTTCTAGGAAAACAATTTGGTTTCACGTCACCGCATTTTACCGCGCCTTTAGAACCCGTCAAACATTATAACACGACGCAATTATGGATTGGTGTTTTTATGGGTTTACTTTCCGGCGGCGCGCAATTTTTGCGCTTCAAAGAAAATAATTTTGCGAACCATCAAGCTAAATTTTTAAAACATATTGGCATCGTCATCGCCGGTGCGGCAATGATTACCGCCTTGTCGAGCAAATTTTTAGAAATGACATCTTGGCAACATTATTTATTAATGTTCGCCGGCATTTTTACTTTATTGGCGAATGGTGAATATCTCCTTGTTTTTATGCGCAAAAATTTGAAAGC
>JAYTNA010000349.1:0-12878 GCA_043748865.1 Saprospiraceae bacterium | reverse complement strand
AAGAAGAATATAGCATTGAAAAATGGGGGGCAATAAATCCCTCCAAATAATATTTCGAATTTTGTTTGGTTAATTTGACAGTTCAACGCACCGTCCTCTTTTCCGAGAGAACGGTGCGCTGCACCTCAAAAATATTTTATTTCTTTTCTACCGAGAGAACGCAGCTCTGCTGCTTTTAAAAAAATGTCTACATTATAAGTATAATGCTCAAGCCTAAAAGCCTCGACGACGGTTTAAATGGCGTTTTATAAATTCAAACTCATGAGTTCAAAACTTGACAAACCGATAGAACATTGGTTGAAAGAAATTAATTTTCCAAAACTTTATAAAAAAACCTCCGGCAATGAACTCACTGAAACGGAAATTCATTTCTTGTTGTACCGCATAAGTCGCATGAAAGACATCAGTATAGATGCGGAAACTTTAGAACTCATAAAAGCAATTGATAAAACATGCAGTAATGATTTTGCCGAAACGCTGCTACAATTTTTTTTTGATAACGGTGCGGAAGCGAAACATAAATGGTGTATGACTTTGGCGAGTGTGCTCGGCAACGATAAAATTATTGACACACTCAAAACAAAAGCGAATAGTTGGTTAGACAATGCGCGTCCGAAAATGGCGGAGTATGCCGTTCAAGCAATTGTTTTAAATGCTTCGACAAAAGCCTTTCGCATTGTAGATTATTTTTCGAGAAAATATAAATCGAAGAGCATTGGTAAAACGGCGACTTTGACATTTAAAAGTGTTGCGGAATTTATGGGCGTTTCAGAAAATGATTTATCGGATGCCATTATTCCGGATTTTGGTTTCGAAAGTTTATTTAAAGTTTTTGAAATTAAAGGTGATGAATATCGCGCTTTTATCGACAATGATTTTAAAATTGCTTTTTTGAATGAAGATAATTTATTACTGAATGCATTACCAAAAGGGGCGTCGTTAGAATTAAAAAATGAGTTTAAAAATATTGCAAAAGAAATAAAAGAAACGGTGAGAGCGCAAACGCCGCGTTTAGAATCGTGTCTAGTCACGCAACGTTTTTGGACTTCAGAAAAATGGAAAGCTCTTTTTTTGAATAACCCTGTGATGTTTGTTTATGCCGTACATTTAATTTGGGGCATTTATGATGAACATAATATTTTGCAAAAAACTTTCGCCGTTCAAGAAGATCAAACGCTCATTAATAAAGATGGCAACGAAATAAATTTGGAATCGGACAAAAAAATCGGTATCGTTCATCCGCTCTTGCTTGAAACTGAAACGGTTAGTTACTGGAAAAATTATTTGTTCGATTTAGAACTTCCTACTGTTTTTCCTCAATTGGAAAGAAAAATTTTTAAGACAACTAATGCCGACAAAAAAATAAAAATTTCAAATAATTATCGAGGCGTTAAACTCAATGCGTTTACTTTTATCGGCACTTTGGATAAAAAAGGTTGGTCACGCGGCTCGGTGGGTGATGGCGGCAATATTTTGAGTTACTATAAAACTTTTACTTATGAAAATATAACGGCTATCATAGAACAAATCGGTGTCGTGAATATTGGCTATTACGAAGAGCCGGCGATACTCGGCGGGTTAATGTTTGTTACCGGTAATAAAATCCGTTTTGGTAGTTACTTTTATGATGAACCGGGTGACGAAAATGATACACGTTTAATAAATTTCGGCGATGTACCGCCCATAATTTATTCGGAAGTAATTGCAGATATGGAAACATTGAAATAAGTGAAAATTATTTCTTGAATCGCAACTATTTAGATCTCGCAGTTGAAATGTCTCGCAAAGCCGCAAAGCCGCAAATAATTGGCATTTTAGTAGCATCTTAAAAAAATATTTTTGCGGCTTTGCGGCTTTGCGAGACATTTTCGATTAAAGTTTACACACTTAAATAAATATTCCAAATCAAACTAAAACTTACCACATTTGACTTTGGTGCGGATGTCGCACAACGTACTGTTCTTTAATCATGCGTGTCAACATTTCTTTGAAAAGTTCAAAATTTTCTTTTGTTTCTGCCGAAATAATAACAGCCAGTCCGTAATTATTTGTAAATTTTTCGAGTAAGCCGATTTCAATTTCTGCCTTGGTATTATCGTCGAGCAAATCGTCGAAATATCTTTTTCGGTACGCATCCACTTTATTGAAAACCATGAGCGTCGGTTTTTGGTCAACGCTAAGTTCTTTCAATGTGAGTTGCACCGTTTTTATTTGATCTTCAAATTGCGGATGCGACATATCTACAACGTGCAGTAAAATATCGCTTTCGCGTGTTTCGTCAAGCGTTGATTTAAAACTTTCAACGAGATGATGCGGTAGTTTGCGAATAAACCCAACTGTATCAGACAAAAGAAAAGGCATATTTTCAAAAACAACTTTGCGCACCGTCGTATCGAGCGTCGCAAAAAGTTTATTTTCTGCCAACAAATCCGATTTTGCCAACGTGTTCATCAAAGTTGATTTACCTACATTCGTATAACCAACCATCGCAACGCGAATAAGTGCGCCGCGTTGTTTACGTTGCGTTTGCGCTTGTCGGTCAATCGTTTCCAATTCACCTTTCAAAAAAGAAATTTTATCGCGCACGATACGCCTATCTGTTTCAATTTCTTTTTCACCGGGTCCGCGCATACCGATACCGCCTTTCTGCCGTTCCAAATGCGACCACAAACCGCGCAAACGCGGCAAAAGATATTGCATTTGTGCGAGTTCTACTTGTGCGCGCGCTTGCGCCGTTTGAGCGCGATTGGCAAAAATATCGAGAATCAAACTCGATCTGTCCAATACTTTTATTTTCAAAATCTCTTCTATATTGCCTTGTTGTTTCGGTGACAAGTCATCATCAAAAATAGCCAA
Source organism: Saprospiraceae bacterium (assembly GCA_043748865.1). GTDB lineage: Bacteria > Bacteroidota > Bacteroidia > Chitinophagales > Saprospiraceae > JAAFJT01. The sequence continues at coordinate 10,022 of JAYTNA010000349.1, read as the reverse complement.
AGTCACGCCTTCATGTGATTCTATATATTGACGTACCTCATCAATTTTTCCTTTACCGAAATACGTGCGCACATCGGGATGTTCCAAACGTTGCGTGATGCGTTTAACGGCATTTGCACCGGCAGTTTCTGCCAGAAAAGCCAATTCGTCAAGATATTCCGTTACTAATTCTTCTGTTTGATTGCCTTTAATGACGGAAACCAATACAGCTTGCTCAATCGGTTTATCTAAACCGGTACTTTTTTTATCGCCGATATTCCAATTCAGCGTTTTTTTATTTAGTTCTTTTTCGCTCAAAATAGATTTATTAGTTGTGAGTGTTACAAGAATTAATTACAAGAATTAATTAATTGACAAAGAAGTTTTAAAATAAAATTATTTTTCACAAAGATAATGCCTTTTAATAAATTCGGTTGCTATTTATAAAAAGCATTCAAAACCTCATCTAAAGTTTTTTCATCTAAATCCATACGTAATTTCCCTTGATACGCCGTTGAAATTTTTCCGGTTTCTTCCGATACTACAAACGCCATGACATTTGAAACTTCACTGATACCGAGAGCTGCTCGATGTCGCAAACCGGCTTCAGTGGGTAATTTTTGGTTATCACTCACCGGTAAAATACATTTGGCAGCTTTCAATCGGTGGTTTTCTATGATAACTGCGCCGTCATGTAACGGACTATCTTTATTAAAAATGCTTTGCAGAAGTGTGCCGTCAATTCTCGAATCAATCAATAAACCCGTATCAATGTACGATTGTAAGCGAATGTCGTTAGCTAAAATAATTAATACGCCGGTATGGTTTTTACTCAAATTTAGGAGTGCTTTTTTTATTTGTTGCGTTTCAATTTGCCAATCGGAGTTACGCTCGGAAATAGATTTTAAAAAATTTAGCCTGCCGCGCAAAGTTTGATTGCCGAGTAAAAGTAAAAATCGTCGCAATTCCGGTTGAAAAACTATAGCAATTATAATTACACCCACACTCACAAATTGTCCCAAAAGCAGCGACAGTAAATCCATTTTTAAAGCGCGTACTAACCACCAAACAACATAGAGCAGCACAACTCCAATAAAAATATTGATTGCCACCGAACCGCGCAAAAGCTGGTACGCCGTGTACATCAAATATCCGACGACTAAAATATCCAAAATATCCCAAACGCGCATACTCAAAACGCTTGGGTCGAGAAGAAATACTGTTGCCAAATTCTAATTAATTATTTTATATTTGCAGTGAATTTCGTCTAAGGAAAATTCAAAATTACAATAACTCATTGCAATAAATAATAAAATGTCGGTTAACGTCTATCAAAGTGTAATTTTTTTTTATAAACCTTCTATCAAGCGTTGGTTTATCTGTTGCTTGATATTTTTCACGACAACTATTTTTTATGCGCAAACGCCCGAAGAAACTGCAAAAAAACTCACAGATTTATATGGCGTTGCTCACATTAAAGAAGAACAGCTCGCTAAAGATTTGGATGCCGTAAAAAAACAACGCGAAACAACCGAAGAAGTATTAAAAGATGCTAATGACAACAAAGATACACCTGCCGAAACTTTAAAGGCTAAAAAAAAATTATTGAATCAATTAACTCAAAAACAGAAAACAATTTTAGTTGAACAGAAAGAAAATAAAAAATTGCTCGCTAAAATCGGCGATTTATTAAATGAAGATGCCGATAAGCAATTTAAATTTATAAGCGATTACGAAGAAAAGTATGGCGCTATTAATTTGCCGAAAACTTCTATCTACGATGGTATTTTAGCACCGGTAGTATCGTCAAAAACGGATGATGTAGTAGTGACGAGCAAAAACAATATGGCGAAAATGGAAAATACCGAAATTGCAAAAAACGTACAAGTTCAATCGGAAGACATAATTTCCGAAAGCGAAAAAGAAAAAAATAAAAGAAAAAATAAAAATGATTCGGAAAAAAAAGTGCAAGAAAAAATGATCGTACTCGAATACACCGAAAAAAATGATGTGACACTTCATCCGCCGATTGTACCATGTCGTGTGGCTTTTGACAGTACTGATGCCTTTACAGGAAAAAGAAAAAAAGAATCTTCGCCTATCTTATTTTTTACGCAAACTGATGACGTGTTGAAAAAAATGATGAAGGATAAAGATTTCATAACTTGTTACATCTCAGCAACCCGCGTTGAAGGCGGGTTGTCGTTTTTGAATATAAATTTTATTATTCAGTCGAAAGAAACGCAAAAAGTATTCGGATTTTTAGATAAAGGCTCGCCCATTTCTTTTCGTTTAATGAACGGACGCACACTTAATTTTACAAACAGTAAAACAGACATAGGTTCAGTAGATTTTTTGAAGAATACTACAACTTTTCAAGCATCAGTTCAGTTATATGGTAATGATATTAAGGCATTGACTGCTTCCGAACTTGATCAAGTGCGCGTCGCGTGGAGTGCAGGCTCAGATGATTATGAAATTTATGATGTCAACGTGTTAAAAAATTTATTGAAATGCTTAGATTAATGGTTAATGGTTAATGGTTAATTATTTAATAGATTCACCACTAAACATTAACCATTAACCATTAACCATTAAAAATATGTTTCAATCCATCTGGGATGAAGTAAAAAGAGAATTTCAATACGGCAATATGGTATCGCGTATCATTATTGTAAATTTAGCCGTATTTATTTGCATTATTCTTGCTAAATTGTTTCTAAACATACCGGGCACTGTTTCTCATTTCCATGATTTTTTAAACTTTTTTACAATTTCGGCTGACCCGCACACCGTTTTGACACATCCTTGGACGCTTATCACGGCAGCTTTCACACATGAAGGTATCGGACATATTTTTTGGAATATGTTGGTTTTCTTTTGGTTTGGGCGCATAGTCGGCGATTTGTTGGGTAATCACCGCGTTTTACCTTTATATTTATTGGGTGCTGTTGCAGGCAATATTGTTTTTTTATTGGCGGCAAATTATTCCCCATATATAATCGGAGGTTATGCTTTAGGCGCGTCGGCTGCCGTTATGTCAATGGTAGCATGTTCGGCATTTATTGCGCCTGATTATATTTTCAATATTATTTTTTTGGGTCCTGTAAAATTAAAATTTGTTGCCTTAACCATAATTATTTTAGATATAGCTGCCGTCGCCAATAATTCAAATGCGGGTGGAAATTTAGCACATTTAGGTGGTGTAGCAATGGGTATGTACTTCGCTTGGAGTTTACAAACACGCGGCTTTGATTTGTCAAAACCGTTGAATAATGTATTTAATTATTTTCAATTGCTTTTTAATCCGGCGAAAAGAAAAGCCGGCAAAATGGAAGAACGAAAAGCCCAATTCAAAAAATTTGAAAAAAGTCGCATTGACCCGCGTGAGTTTGATGCACAAATGCGTGGCGAAAAAAGTAATAAAGTGACAGATGATTCTAAAACAAAATCCAAAACAAAATCCAAACAACTGAGTGAACAAGAACGCTTGGACAAAATTTTAGAAAAAATAAAAGATTCTTCTTACGAAAGTCTTTCTCCGGAAGAAAAAACTTTCTTGGAAAACATGAGTAAAAAAAGCTGATTATTGTTCCTCGGCCGGTTTTCCGTTACCGCAATTACCACAATAAGGTAAATGGGCAAAATGATTTTCACCGCATTGTTCGCATTTTTTGTATAATTGCAAACCGCATTGGCGACAATAATTTGAAATCATAAGTGTCGTCGTTTCATTTTCTTTTCCGAGCTTATTCCAACTTTTATAAATAAAATCTTTGCCGCACGACGGGCATAAATGTAGTTCATAGGCTTTGAAAGAAGTCTCTGAATTCGATTGCACTTTTTTCATGCGTTCCGATGCCGATTCTTGCAGCATAACTCTGCGTCGTTCAAGATACGCTCTAATATTATTTATTGCATAGTAACCGCCGGCAATTGACAATAAAATGCCGACTGTATAACGCAAATAACCGCCATAACTCGGCAAATAAGGTACTAACTGAACAAAAAAAGCGTATAGCGCGAATAGTGTAAAGCCTAAAAAAATCGGTGCGTATTTGTCTTTTCTCTTCTTCAAATAAAAATAAATACCCAAAATCAAAATAGGTAAAATAAATAACAGTCTGACACCAAAAACGTGTAATTCATATTTTTGAACGGCACCGTTAAAAGTGAGGTAAGTTTGCTCTTGCTCTTTTGTGAGTCCGGCGTTGATAAAGTTTATATTTTTTTGGAAAATATCTACGGTATCGCGTAAAAGCGATTCTTGTTGTTTCCATTTTTGTTGAATGTTGAAATACTTATCCATGTCTTGCGCACGCGCAATCACTTCTTTATCTTGCGAAGGTTCACCGATTGTTTTTCGTGCCGCTAACCAATTATCAAAAGATTGTTTCTGCCCCTCGTAATTGTCTTTGGCTAATTGCGAGGATTTTTCAATTTGAGTGTATTTATTATTGTAAACTTGAAATTGAGATTCCAAATCCGATTTACTACGGTTAAGCGAATCTACTAATTTGGTGTTGTGATAATTTTCTTCTTTCGGGTAAGTTACCGAACTGCCCAAATCGTCTAAAATTTTTCCGGCTAATAAAATTAAGAAAAAGCACACTGCTGCCGAAATAAAATAATAAAGATATTTTATAGACGATTCTATTTTTTTATCATTTTGAAATTCCATGATTGGTAAAAATTAAAGTTGATTTTGACAAAGATAATGAAAAGTCCGTTCGAAAAACTTATACAACACCATATCTTGTAATAAATTCTTTATAAATAACAGATTCATTTAAAATTGTAGCATTGCCAACGACAACTAAATGTTGTTTGGCACGTGTGAGTGCCACGTTCAATTTTCTATCTACACCTTCTTCCGAAAGCGATACCAAAGATGTGAGTTGACGCGAATGCGTGATGCACAACGAAATTAATATAATATCGCGTGCACCGCCTTGATAGCGTTCTACGGTATCAATCGTAATCGCGTCTTCCGGAATGTTTTTTTCTTTCAACGCATTTTTTATTGTAGCGATTTGTGCGCGAAAAGGTGTGATGATGCCTATACTTAATTTTTTTTCAAAATAATGTTCTTCAAAAGCCTGAACGAGTTTAGCGATGGATTTAGCTTCATTTTCGTTCATTTTTTTAGGCGTAAAGCTTTTTGAATTGATATGAATAAACGAAACACGATTGTTCACCACATTCGCCAATACTTTATTTTCGTGCATCAACAGCAAACTTGTCAGCAATTGCGTTTGATTTTTTCCAAGTACATCAGGCAAAATGCGCAATTTATTTTCATAAAACATTTCGCTCGGAAACTGCATAATATCGGCGTGCATTCTGCCTTGATGACTTAAAATGCCGATTGCCCAATCCCATTTATTTTCTAAAGCGCGGCGATAGAGGCGTTCAAAAAAAGAATTGCGCGTGTTTTTTAATCCGATACTTTCTAAAAGAGGATCGTTTGTCGCAGAATCTTCCGGAGATTGTTGAACAACCGCCGGTAATTGTTTGTGGTCGCCGATGAGTGTAAAATGATTCACTTTCGGCAACAAACCAATCAGTTGCGGTTCTAAAATTTGCGAAGCCTCATCAATAAAAACACGATCAAACTTTTTAAGTTGAAACAATTCGGGTTTGCCGGAAATCGAAGCGACTGTTCCGACGACAATTCTATGAGATGCTATAAGTTCCACGAGTTCTTTCCGGTTTTTAATGCTTTCAATTTTTTTATCTAAAAGTTGTTCGTGAAATCTTTCATCTGTGCCGAAACGCGAACCAATGCGCAAATAATTATTTTTTATTTCGTTGGCGAGACGTTCAATGGCTTCACAAATTTCATCAACGGCGCGATTGGTATAGGCAAGCAGCAATATATTTTGATCGGTATTTTTAAAAAAATACCCGACTAAATGTTTTAGCATCACGCTCGTTTTACCTGTTCCCGGTGGTCCCCACAACAGAAAATAATCCTGAGAATGAATTATTTTTTGGAAAATCAAATTTTGTTCGTCAGTCATTTCTTCGATTTTCAATTTTCGATTTTCAATTTTCGATTTATCATCATCCAGTATTGGTAAATTTGGCGGACGTAAAGTCAACAACAAATCTCGTTTTTCTTTAGATGCTTGCATAAAAGCAAACAAATTGCGCGTCATGGACACAAAAGAACTGTCTAATAAATCGTGTTCGACATTCCACAACGCACAGTGTTCAAATAAATATTGGTTGAACTGCCTGTTGCGAAAACGCAAAGTGATTTGTGTTTGAGAAAAAGAAACCAAAGTACATTTAAAAACTTGATTGTGAATCGGTTGACAGCTATGGGCTGTCAGGATTAAGCTATCAGCCTCTTCATCTTCTTGCTGAAAATTAATTGCTGAAGGTTGTTCGCTGACAGTTAAAGGATATAAAACGACAATGTCACCGACACGAAAATTAGCTAAAGGATTAGTTTTTTCGGAGCGTTTCAAAATAATGAGCGCGTCTTCATTGAAACTTTTATTTTCTAAAATCGTCAAATGCGATAGAATACTGAAATTTTCTTCTTTCGTAGTCACGTCATCTAACCACAAAGTTGCTTGCCCGTTGATATCTTCATTTCCTTGAATCCCAATTTTAGAAAGATGGTGTTCGCGCATAATGAAAGCCGAAAATGCCGAAAAATAATTGCGCTCCAAGTGCGACATATTAAAATACGTTTGTCGGAAAATATCTAAATCGCGTTTTTCAAAACCAGAAGCTGTTTTAGTGAGGTCGTCGATGATTTTTTCAAAAACATTTGAGCTTTGAGCTTTGAATTTTGAGCTTTGAGTTATTTCTTCCGGTTGCTCACGGCTCACAGCTTCTTGCTGACAGCTAATAATTGCCTTTTCTAATCCTAAAATTTTATTGCGCACATTCAAGGCTTCGTATTGAAGTGATTTTATTGGCGGTGCAAATTTTAAATTGTCATTTTCAACGACGGAATACAAAATATAATTTAAGTTTTCGTGTTTGTCGCCAAAAGTCGCATCAATCAGTAAATCGTATAAAAGTGTTTGGATAAAATGATTGGCGTTGATGCCGTATTGATTCGGACGAAAAGTTTTACCGGATTTTAATTCGACGATAGCCGTTTTCAGATTTTCGCGGTTGCGAAAAAATAAATCCAAACGTCCTTGCAAACCATATTTAGGTGCATAAAAAGAAGGTTCTAAATAACAATCTTGAGCAGTAATACCTACCTTAGGAAAATTTTCGTGTAGTACACGCTTGATATTTACCCAATGAATTTGCGATGCCGTTTGAATATCGCGCACCATATTTGATTCCATCAAAGAAAAAACCAACGGATTAATTTTGAAAACTTTCGGAAAAGTTTTTTGAAACTCGGCGGTGCTGTCTGCCACCAATTCATCGAGAAAAAAATTAGCAATATTTCCGAGCGTAATACTTTGCGAAAAATCGTGCGGTAAAAATTTATTGATGATGTGTTTGTTTACTTCCGTTCCGTTGTATTTAAAGCATTCAGCTACGGCTGTAACATCTATTAAATAATCCGGTTCGATGACAAATGCGCGAGATTGAACAGTCATCAGTAGAGATCGTTCGCGCCCTGTCCCTACAGGTGACTGTTCTAAAATTTCAACCTCAATTAAATTGAGTGTAATCGGCAACGTAAAATATTTTTTTATAGCCCCAACACTATCTCGAAAATTTTCATTCACACCGGTAATGTTGTAAAGCACATGCACTTTATTGTGTGTGTTGTTTTCATAACCGGTGAATTGTTGTAATTCTATATCATCATTTAAAATCACGACGCGCATAACGGCGCGTTTTTTTATGATTTTAGTAGAGCGTTGCGGTAAAACTAAAATCGGAATGAGTAATAAAACATCGGTAGTAACTTCGCCGTCGAAGAAAGATTTGACAGCTTCGACAACCGCATGACCGCCTAAGCCTAATAATTTTTCATGGTCGGGTTCATTTTTAAAAACACTTCTGCGAAATTCATTGATGATAAATTGCGTGCGTGAAGCGACGCTGTATTTCTGAAAAGAGTATGCCAAACGCGAAAAAAAAGTAGTGAATGCCAATTTTTCATTAATCGTTGCTTGCATAATAATCGCATGAAGCAATTGATTTAAAGCGCGAATACGTTCTTTCTCATCTACGGGCGTTTTTTCAATAATTTTTCGGAGTTCGATATAATAAAGTCTTGCGAGTTCGGCGTTTTTGGACATTGTTTTTACAGCTATTAGCTATCAGCTATCAGCTATCAGTTTTCAGGTTTTTTTTGCTGACGGCTGATAGCTGATAGCTTACAGCTTTTCATTAAAATTACTAAACGCAAAGTTATCATTTGTCGCGATAATATGCGCATGACTTGAACGAACTAAATGTTGCAACCGATGAGGCATTTCCTTCCCTGATTTTATATCGTCGGAAAGTTTTTTAAGGATTTTTTTTGAATAAATCGCACACAATGGCTCAACAAAAGTATTTTCATTGAGGCGATAACACCAAATATCATGGTCGGAATGCGTTCCATATTCCGAAATTAAGTTTTCTAAAACCGGTACAGACATTAAAATCATATCACACGCCACGACTAATAAATATTTATCGGGAAAATTTATATGAACACTCATTATACCGTTGAGCGGTCCATCTAACGCCGGCATAAATGACGGCGTTAGTGAAGCATTATTTTTTTCTACTTTTGAAATTTTATCAGTAACGAGTATTTCGTGAGAAAAATATTTTTTGTAGTCGTTCAATTGTTCAATCCGGCAAGAAACAACAAAAGGCATTTTTAATTGAATGAATAATTCGGCAATATGCTGCGCCCAAATTTTTTCGTCTTTAACGAGCAAACCTTTATCTGACCCCATGCGCGTGCTTTTTCCGCCGCAAAGAATTATTCCTATCATTATTGAAGTTTGTATATTCTTTGAATGAGTTTTCATTTTGCAATCTTATTAAAATAAAAAATAAATTTAAGTTTTGTCTGTAAATGTACACCAAAAAAAATACTTCCATTCAAATAATACATTGAATGGAAGCATTAAACAAATCGGTTTTGTAAAAAAAAATGTTTAATTAAAAAGTTAGGAAATTATGATTTGCCATCTAAGATTATTTGCTCACCTGTAAAAATATTCCGGAAGCAAATAATTAAAAAACCAATGTGCCAACTTATTTTCCAAAAAGTTGATTAAGTAAAAAAACAAAGAAAACTAAATAGATGTGTGCGTATTTGCTTACCCAAGATTTGAATAAGATATTTAAGATTTAATTACAGCACAAAAGTAATTCAAGGATTTTGAAAAAGAAAAGAAAGATTATAATTTTTTTTAATTATTTAATACCTTTTTTTTGGTATAAAATATTTCAAAAAAATTAAAAAAAATTATTCATAAATATGCTTATTGATATCGCCGGTTGTTTTATGGCAATCACAATTACCGCCCCATTCTTTTGTGCCGTCAGCGAAGAATTCGCATTTCCAAATCGGAGCTTCGTGTTTTATTTTATCAATAATATATTTATTCGCTGCATAAGCCTCGCGGCGATGCGGCGATGCTGTAATTACGACGACCGCACATTCGCATACTCCTACTCTACCTATGCGATGTTGAGCAACTGCAAAATTGAGTTGCCATTTTTCCGTTGCCTCTTTTAATAAATCTTCAATCATTTTCGACGCAATGGCTTCTTGTGCTTCATAATCGAGGTAATCCACTGCTTGACCGTGACTTAAATCGCGTGTTTCGCCACTGAATAAAACAATGGCACCGGCTTTCGGGTGACGGGCTTTTTCTAAAAGTCCGATTAAATCAATCGGTTCGGCAGAAATATATTTATAATCAACCGCCGCTGCCGGGTGGGATAATGCTGATGGTGTCATGTGCTTTTAAAATAAAATTATTATCAACAAAACTATCGTTCACCGCGAAGCGACAAATTGTTAAAATATCCGCCGCTTTGGGATTCATTTCTAAAAGTTTTTCACGCAAAGCATCTATCGTTCCAATATATTCAGGAACTTCGAA
>JAYTNA010000348.1:0-4957 GCA_043748865.1 Saprospiraceae bacterium | reverse complement strand
ATTTGGTTCGGCGGCGGCGGAGACGCAATCATTGCGTCTGTACCCGATGATGATGCGGCGGATATAGCATTTTGTAACAGGCTTGCCCCGTACAAACCGCTCGTGGTTTTCGGTCCAGTCATTGTGCTTGTAGGTATCGGCAACAAAAAACTATTCACTGCCACATTAAAAGTATTGATATTGGTCAACCAACCGCGCACATTGTACAGATAATCAATGCCTTGCAAATAATTATTGGCGTTGTCGTTGTTTGCATCGCCTTTACCAATATTTTTTTGAATGAGTTGGTCTTTGAAATCATAAACCATATTCGCCAAAGTTTTCAACGGCGTTGAACCTTGTCCTTGCGGATTGTAAGAATAATTAATATTATCAAGTCGCAAACCATTGTCGTAACGGAAATAATTTATCGTGTTTACGTTTTGAATCGCGTTATTGCTCGCTAAAACGCGACTCGCATAATTGGGTTGTTGTGCGCCGTTGTAAACCGAAACACTCCAATCAATGCCGATATTGTCGTTGTTCGGGTCAATCGGTCCGTCGCCTACTTGCAGGTAGCCGTAGCGAAGTGTCGGACACAACAAGTGTTGTCTGCCTTGCCAAACGGGTAGAAAAAAAATTTTAAATAAAAAAGCGCGACAAAAAACATTTCTGTTTTTTTCGCGCTTTTGTGATCCTGTTGGGATTCGAACCCAAGACCCCTTGATTAAAAGTCAAGTGCTCTACCAGCTGAGCTACAAGATCATTTTTAAATATTTTATCTTAATGCGACGCAAAGATATAGGATAAATAATTTTTAACAAAGTTTTTAAGCAAAAACATTAATTTATTTTTTATCAACCCTTTTATCGAAACACAAAATTTGTGTTCTCTATACAATAACTACTCTAAACACGAACTTACAATTATTGTTTACGTTTAGGCGTATTATATTTGCAAAAATAATTTCGTTATCGGTTATTCGTTATCAGTTATTCGTAATTTTTAAAAATAACCGATAACGAATAACCGATAACCGATAACCGATAACCGATAACCGATAACCGAACATGGAACTATCAACGAAATACAACCCGAAAGACATTGAAGATAAATGGTACGCGCATTGGGAAGAAAAAAATTATTTTCATTCCGAACCTGATGAACGCGAATCATTTTCTATCGTCATTCCGCCACCGAACGTGACGGGTATTTTGCACATGGGACACATGTTGAACAATACGATTCAAGATGTACTCACGCGAAAAGCACGACTTGAAGGGAAAAATGCGTGTTGGGTGCCGGGAACGGATCATGCTTCAATTGCTACCGAAGCAAAAGTAGTAAAATGGTTGCGCGAGCAAGGCATAAAAAAATCGGATTTATCGCGCGAAGAATTTTTGAAATATGCTTGGGAGTGGACGGATAAATACGGCGGTATTATTCTCGAACAATTAAAAAAACTCGGTGCTTCTTGCGATTGGCAACGTACGGCGTTTACGATGGATGAGACACGCTATCCGATGGTGATAAAAGTTTTTGTTGATCTTTATAATAAAGGAAAACTTTATCGCGATTATCGGATGGTGAATTGGGATTGCGAAGCCAAAACAGTTTTATCGAACGAAGAAGTGATTCATGGCGAAGAACAAGCACAACTGTATCACATCAATTATAAATTAGTGGGCGCGAAGAAAAAAGGGATTGTAATTGCGACGCAACGTCCGGAAACTATTTTTGCGGATGTAGCGATAGCAGTGAACCCGAAAGATGAACGCTATAAAAAACTCATCGGCAGAAAAGTTTTAATTCCGTTGATTAATCGCGCCATTCCGATTATTACGGATGAGTATGTTGACATTGAATTTGGTACAGGTGCATTAAAAATTACGCCGGCGCATGATGTCAATGATTATGAAATAGGCAAAAAATTTAATTTGCCGATTATAGACATTCTCAACGACGACGGAACACTCAACCACGAATGTAATTTCGCACCGTTAATTGGTAAAGATCGTTTCGCGGCACGAAAAGAGATGAAAAAACTACTCACCGATGTTGAAGCATTGGTGAAACTTCAAGATTACAAAACCAATATCGGACGCTCGGAACGCACAAACTCTGTCGTAGAACCAAAAATGTCGTTACAATGGTACGTTGATATGCGTCAACTTGCCGCACCTGCACTTGAAGCAGTTGAAACCGACGATATTGCTTTTTATCCGCGCAATTTCAAAAACATTTATCGCCATTGGATGTCGAACATCCGCGATTGGTGTATCAGTCGGCAATTATGGTGGGGACATCGTGTACCGGTGTGGTATTTCGGCGAAGAAGTTTTTGTAGCGGAAACACCGGAAGCGGCACTTGCACAAGCGCGTCAAAAAATTGGTAAACACATTAATTTGAGCGATTTGCGTCAAGACGAAGACGTTTTAGATACTTGGTTTTCGTCATGGTTGTGGCCTATATCTGTTTTTAACGGCTTCGACAATAAAAAAGATATAGACTACTACTACCCTACCAACGTTTTGGTGACAGGTCCGGATATTATTTTTTTGTGGGTGGCGCGTATGGCGATGGCAGGTTTTGAATGGAAACACGAACGTCCTTTCAAAGAAGTTTATTTTACGGGTTTGGTGCGCGATAAATTGCGCCGCAAAATGTCGAAATCGCTTGGCAATTCTCCGGATGCTTTAAAATTAATTGAAGATTTCGGTGCAGACGGTGTGCGTTTCGGAATGTTGTCGTGCAGTCCGGCAGGAGGCGATTTACTTTTTGATGAAAAACTTTGCGAACAAGGCAGAAATTTTTGCAATAAACTCTGGAATGCTTTGCGGTTGATAAAAGGTTGGGGAGTCGCAGACATCGAGCAACCGGAAATAAATGCGTTGGCTTATAAATGGGTGCAAGAAAAATCGTCGGAAGTTTTAGAAAAATTGGAAGAAGATTTTAAACAATTCCGTTTATCGGAAGCGTTGATGAACTTGTATAATTTTATTTGGGATGATTTCTGTTCGTGGTATCTCGAAATGATAAAACCGGCTTATGGTGCGCCGATTGATAAAAAAACTTTACATGACACGGAAAGAATGTTGCAACGTTTGATGGTGATGCTGCATCCGTTCATGCCTTTCATTACCGAAGAGCTTTGGAATCAATTGGGCGGTAAAGAAATTTCAGGTAAAGATTGTTGCGTGGCACACTATCCGAAAGGACATTCTGCGGATAAAAATTTCATTGCTCAAGTAGAACAGTTGAAAGATATTATCACGCAAATACGCGACACACGCAATCAGAAAGGCATTAAAATGAAAGATGCTTTGGCAGTTTGTGCATCGGACACCGCGAATACGCGACAATTATTTTTGGTACCGGGTACAAAAGAGTTGGTGATGAAACTTGCCAACTTGAATAGTCTTGATTTAACAGATGGTGAAGTTAAAAACAGTTCAGCATTTATTTCCGGCACAGAAAAATTCTTTGTCATTTTAGCCGACACGATTGATAAAGAAGCAGAACGCGAGAAAATTTTAAAAGAATTAGATTATCAACGCGGATTTTTGAAAAGCGTTGACATAAAACTTTCAAACGAGCGTTTTGTGAGTAATGCCCCAGCACAAGTTCTGGACAATGAACGTAAAAAAAGAGCTGATGCGCAATCCCGTATCGGTATTTTGGAAGAAAGTTTGAGTTCGCTAAATTGATTTTTTAAAAAGTTTAAGCTTTTTATAGTATTTTTTTAAAAAACACTATAATTCTCAAACAAATAGTAATTTAAAGCGTAAAATATTTTAATAATAATTTTTTATTAATTTTTTTTTGTAGCTTTATGCTAAATTATTTTTCTAAACTCAAAATGTCTTATTTCTATGAGTAAATTTGATGAAGCCTTTGATAAATATAAAAAATCAATGGACGCAATGGGCTTAAAAAATGTGAATGAAGCAGCACTTAAAGGTGTAGCTAAATCATTAGGACCATCTATTTATCTGGCAGACGCATCGTTGGTGTCATGCTCGCAAGAAGCTGAACTTGACCGTGTAAAAAACAATTTTCTTATCAAAAAATTAGGTTTGGCAGACAGTGCCAACTTAGACAAAGATATTAAAGCTGTTTGCGAAACGATGGGTTCTTCTAATCGTTCAAAACATCGCGCTATTTTTTACTACTTGCTTGCAGAAAAGCATGGTAAATTAGCGGACTACGAAGCTAAAGCGTAATTAATTTATGAACAATGAATAATGAGCAATGAATAATGAAATTTTTATAAACTACATTAGTACTTGGTTATTATAAATTGATTTAAAATAGAAAAGCGGTTTTGAGTTTTATGCTCAAAATCGCTTTTCTGTTTTAAATCAATTTATATATTGAAAGGTCACGACCTTTACTACATAAATTTATTCATCATCTCACAAACAAACGCCACATCTTTTTTAGTGTGACAAAAAGAAACCGGTAAACTTAAAGTGGTTGCGTGAATTTCCTGTGCGATCGGTGTTTCAATGCCGACAAAAACGTTTTGCATTGCCACTTGTTTGTTCGGTGCAACAGGATAATGTATTTCTGTTTTGATGCCGTTGTCGAGTAAATATTTTTTGAGCTTATCTCGTTCCGGATGCCGAATATTAAAAATATGATAAACATCAAAATAATCCGGTGAAACTAGGGGTTTTATAAATTTATCGGAAATATTTTTTAAATAGAGGTTCGCTAATTTGCGTTTATGTGCGTTAATCGCATCTAATTTCGTCATTTTAATATTTAAAAATGCGGCTTGCATTTCGTCTAAACGCGAATTGTAACCGACAATATCATTGTAGTATTTTACGGTGCTGCCGTAATTTCTGAGTTTGCGAATGTGTTCGTCATATTCTTCGGAGTTGGTTGTCACCGCACCCGCATCACCTAAAGCACCGAGATTTTTTGTCGGATAAAAACTGTGCGCCGCCACATCGCCGAAATTTCCGGCGCG
>JAYTNA010000347.1:0-2446 GCA_043748865.1 Saprospiraceae bacterium | reverse complement strand
TGGATGACGCGCTATGTAGAGCGCACGGACGGCATTCTGCGGATGCTGAAAATTAATTTTATTACATCACTTGATCGTTCGGGCGAAACGCCATTCAGTTGGCATCCGGTTTTAAAAGTTTTTGCTTTAATGCCGGATGAAAAATTGGCAACTTTTAGCAATCATGCCGATGATGTGTTGCGATTTATGATAACAGACCGCGACAATCATAATTCCATTCGCAATATCATCACACGAGCGCGTGAAAATGCACGCGGTATGCAAGACCATATCACTAAAGAAGTTTGGGAGTGCATGAATGAATTTTACCACCAAGTAAACAGTCCGGATATAGAAAAAGCGGTTGAAAATGACGAGCAAATTTTAATGCTAAGTAATTTATTGGAGCGTTGCCTTTTATTTTACGGCGTTGCGGAAGTGACAATGCCGCGCGGACAAGGTTGGCATTACATGAATCTGGGAAAATTTATCGAACGCAGTATCCAAACTATTGATATTCTTGACGTTAAGTTCAATGATATCAGTTATAATCTCGACGAGGTTTCCGATATTCCGTATTGGCGTAATTTACTTTTATCTTTGAGCGGTTATGAATTGTATTTGAAATCGTATAGAATCGGACTTGACAGTCAGAATGTCGTAGATATGGCTTTGCTCAATACCAATTTCCCGCGCTCCGTTTTATATTGTCTTATTCGACTCGATCGCACGATTCGAGATATGGCAGATGAAAATATTGAAGCCACACCACAATTGCAAAAAACAATCGGGCGCGTACGCTCGTTAGTTGAATATGCCGATATTCAAAGCATCTCTGAAACAGGTTTACATAATTTTTTGGCGGACGTTAAATCGCAACTTTATAATTTCGGTACTGCTTTAACGCAGAGTTATTTTGCGTATAATTGAAGTCGGTTAGTCGGTTAGTCTTTTAGTCAAAACTTTTAGATTAACTGACTAACCGACTGAAAGACTAACCGACTAACCGACTAACTGACTAAAAAAAATATGCCGCTTTTCAAAATACAGCACATTACAAAATACGCATACGACCGTCCTGTACGCGAAAGTGCCAATCAGATAAAAATTTTTCCGTACGCATATCCGCAACAAGAATTACAAAGCCAAAAACTTGTTATTACTTCCGAGCCTACCGTCAATTTATTTGCCGATTATTGGGGGAATACTGCCGGGTGGTTTATGGTAAATGCACCGCATAGAGAATTAATTATTGACAGTCAACTCATCGTCAATGTAAAATCGTCTTTAAACACGCATCCAATTTCGGGTTCAAAATTTTCGGATTGGGAAAGTATGAAAGCAATTATTCACGGTGATATGAAAATTTTAGATTTTTCAAAACCCGAAGCTGTTTATCCAAACGATACGATTATAGAAATGGTGAACGAATTGAAACACGCACGGGACACACCGGCGATGTTCGTTCAACGTTGTTCGAAATATATTTTCGATAAGTTTGAATACAAAAAAGGTATCACTACGATTGAAACAACCGTAGATGAAATTTTAGAATTTAAGTCAGGTGTTTGCCAAGATTTTGCCCACGTTTTATTAGAAATGTTGCGCACGGTCTCAATTCCGTCGCGTTATGTGAGTGGTTATATTTGTCCGAATCAAGACGGTGCGCGTGGTGCGGGCGCGACACACGCTTGGGTAGAAGTTTTTTTGCCGGCAATAGGTTGGGTAGGTATTGACCCGACAAATAATATATGGGTGACAGATCAACACGTCGTATTAGCTGTCGGCAGACATTTTAATGATTGCAGTCCGGTGAAAGGTACTTTTAAAGGTCCCGCGAATCAAACATTGAGTGTTTTAGTTTCTGTCGGCTACGAAAACGGTCATACTTTTGAAGAGAGTCATGCTGTTAAAATGAACATCGAACCGTCCAATTTACCGAAGATTGATTATGACGCGGCTCAGCAACAGCAACAATAAATGGTTAATGGTTAATGGTTAATGGTTAATGGTTAATGATTAAAAAAACGCGCAAAGAAAAATAAATTTCTTTGCGCGTTTTTATTTTCAAAAAAGAATTTTGTATTAACCATTAACCAACAACCATTAACCATCAACCATTAACCATCAACCATTCCCGTACTTTTTTTTCTAATTTCCGTAATTGCTTTAAAAGTAATTTCACCCAAAACGTGCGGAAATTTTTCGCTGGTAGAACCTTCTTCTTCACGCATCGGTACAGTCAAATGCGTTTCGTCAATTGTCAATTGAATAATTTGTTTTTCTTCGGCATAATAACGTTCCAACACACCTTGAATTTGATTTTCGTAACAACAATGGATAAAGCCTTCAGTTCTTAAACTGTGTGCAGTAATACTATCCGCCAATTTTTGTTTTTCCCACTCTTGGGTAGTCATTATGTGATAAATCATAACGTTATAACTGATGAACGATGAATATTAAATCA
>JAYTNA010000346.1:0-3908 GCA_043748865.1 Saprospiraceae bacterium | reverse complement strand
ATGCAAATCTCCTCAATACCGAATTGTTCTCTGATGCGGTGAATAAAAGTTGTTTTACCGCTGCCCGAACCACCCGTAATGCCTACAATAAGAGGTTTTGATGTCATAAAATAAATACGAAAACAAAAATTTTTAAAATGCCAATGTTTTTTTTAGCTTTGAGCCTTTGTTGGTTATAGGTTATAGGTTATTTGTTTCATTATTACGCATCAATAACCGATAACCTATAACCGATAACTACTCAAGCACAAATTTCGTAAAAAAAATTTAATAATGGATAGATTGATTGGTGTTTTAGGAATTGTATTGATTTTAGGTATTGCGTACTTGGTATCGAACAACAGAAAAGCGATAAACTACCGAACGGTAGGAGTGGGTTTATTGATGCAATTAGTATTAGCGATTTTTATTTTAAAAGTACCGATCGGGCAACAAGTGTTTAAATACATCGGCGATTTGGTAACAAAAGTTTTAACTTTTTCGGATAAAGGAGCTGTATTTGTTTTCGGTCCGTTGGCTGATACGGCACTTGTCAGTAAATCTTTCGGTATCCCCGGCGGATTTATTTTCTTTTTTAAAATTATTCCCACCATTTTATTTGTCGCAGTTTTAGTAAACATCGCTTATCATATCGGTTTGATGCAGCGCGTCGTTCAGTTTATGGCACGCGGCATGAAATGGTTGATGGATGTGAGCGGTGCGGAAGCACTTTCAAATATTTCGAGTGCGTTTGTCGGGCAAGTGGAAGCGCAAATTATGATAAAACCATACTTGCGCACGATGACAATGAGTGAATTAATGTCGTCTATGACCGGCAGTTTTGCTTGCATTGCCGGTGGCGTTATGGCAACTTATATCACCTTCGGTATTCCGGCGCAATTTCTGATTGCGGCTAGTATAATGGCAGCACCGGGTGCTTTAGCCATTTCAAAAATAATTTTTCCGGAAACAGAAGAATCTCAAACAAAAGGTGTGGTGAAATTAGCAATTACAAAAAAATTTGACAGTATTATTGATGCGATTTCATCGGGTTGCAGCGAAGGATTACAAGTCGGTCTGAATGTTTTGGCGATGTTAATTGGTTTCTTGGCTCTGATTGCGTTGATTGATGCGTGTTTCGGAAAAGTAGGTGCATTGATGGGTTTTCCTCAATTTTCTCTCAATGGATTGCTCGGTTATGTTTTTTCGGGCGTAGCTTGGACGATGGGTGTGCCGTCTCAAGATATTGTGAAAGCCGGCGGTTTTATGGGTATAAAATTAGTAGCGAATGAATTTGTCGCTTATTCGCAACTCAAAGATCAAATGACGACTTTGTTGCCTAAAACAGTAACGATTTTAAGTTTTGCTTTGTGTGGTTTTGCTAATTTTTCTTCTGTCGGTATTCAAATCGGCGGTATCAGCGCACTTATACCTGAACGGCGCGCCGATTTAGCGAAACTCGGATTGAAAGCCTTACTCGCCGGCACATTAACTTCATATTTATCGGCAACAATCGCCGGTATTTTGTCGTAAAACTATTTTTGGCGAATTTTTTGCGGTTAGTTTGTTTATTGGTTTATTAGTTTACTGGTTAATTCGTGTTTTCCAAATTAACCAATAAACCAGTAAACTAATAAACCAATAAACTAAAGTAAATTAAACATACCATGTCAAAACATATACTTTGGATTATTGCATTTCTATCCATAGCTTTGATTGGCGATAGATTAGTCGGCTATATTTTTTCCGGCATCACGCAAAAAAGTTTGTTTCGCTATTCGCGTTTATATTGCGGCAAACCGGATTCTGCGGATATTTTATTCGTCGGTAATTCGCGCGGATTAACTTTCTATCAGCCGGAAGTGGAGCGCATTACGGGCATGAAAACTTTCAATGTGAGTTACAACGGTATGCCGGCAGATTTAGCCAAAAATTTGGTGTTCGATTATTTGGAACGCAATCCGGCACCGAAACTCATGATTATTGATGCGACAATTTGCGACAGAGAAAACGACGCCCTTAAATCGAGTTTTAATTTATACACGCCTTACTCGCACAGATTAGATACGCTTATTCGCGGTATTCACGTACCGGACAAATGGTCGGGCAGCAAAATAGTTTTGGGCGGCAGTATGAGTCATTTATATCGTTTCAACACCGAATTGTTTCAGCGCGTTTTGTTTCACAAAAATAAAACTGATGCCGATATGCTGATTGATCGCGTGATTACAGAAAGTGCTGTAAACGATACTTCTATGAACAGTTATCAAGTGCGGATGTTCAAGAATATGGTAGCGGATTTAAAACAAATGATTGATACGGCACAAGCACATGGGGTAAAAGTGCAATTAGTAATCAATCCGTATTATCCACCGTTTGCCGATGTGGTACGCGATTCTTTTTTATCGCCGTTAAAAAGCTATGTAGAAAACGCGACGGGTTTAACCATACATGATTTTTCAAAATCTTTAACGCAACGAGATGAATTAGGTGATTATCAACACGCGAATAAAAAAGGCAGTATTCACTACATGAACATTTTGAAAGACAACGGTATTTTTAATCCCGAAACTAATGTGATGCAGTTTGCTTCTTCACCGACAAATAATTATATAGGAACTATCCCGAGTTCAACGCCTCCGGTAATTGTACCGGAAATTAAGCAAGAAAATATCATCAAACTTGAAGTCAAACCCAATACAACGGTGCATTTAATAAAAGAAATGCTATCGATTCCGGTGCCTAAAATGAAAAAAAATAATTTTATTACGCCGGTAAAAAAGAGAAAGCCCGCCAACGGCGAAGGGAAAGATTGGATTTCGGTAGATACAGCTTTTTGACGATGGACAATTTTTCAATTGACAATTGACAATGGAAAATTAAAAAATAAAAATGCGTGAAGAAATTTATTTTCTTCACGCATTTTTATTTTTTAAAAAAAGATTTCCAAAAAAGATTTCCACTTTTTTAATTGTCTATAGTCCATCTTCCATTGTCAATTTATTTTCACTGCTCGCGTCGGCTCCAAAACATCATTGCGCATGGCGACTTGACGCGCTACATTTTTGGCAATTTCCATAAATGCTTTTGTAACATCATTATTTTTCTGTGCGGCACCGGTAATTGGTTGTCCTTTATCACCGGATTCGCGTACGCTCATCGTTAAAGGAATTTGTCCAAGTAACATAGAGTTAGACATTTTGGCTAATTTTTTTCCACCACCTTCTCCGAAAATTTTGTATTTATGGTTCGGTAATTCATCCGGCGTAAACCACGACATATTTTCAACCACACCGAGTATCGGCACATTTACTTGTTCCAATTGAAACATATTGATTGCTTTTATCGCATCAATCACCGCCACTTCTTGCGGTGTCGTGACGATGACAACTCCCGTAACCGCTACCGTTTGTACCAAACTCAATTGCACATCCCCGGTGCCGGGCGGTAAATCCACGACGAGATAATCTAATTCTGACCACAATACGTCATTAAAAAATTGTTTGATAATGGCAGCTAATCGCGGTCCGCGCAAAACAACGGCTTGCTCCGGCTCAACGATATTACCGATTGAAATCATTTGGATATTTTCGTATTGCAGCGGCACCATTTTCACCTGTCCGTAAATTTCTTGCAATTGCGGTTTTTTTCCTTGCAAACCGAGCATCGTTGGAATACTCGGTCCGTAAATATCGGCATCAATCAATCCGACGCGCGCATTCAAAGCTGCCAAACCTAAAGCTAAATTCACGGCTACCGTAGATTTTCCGACACCACCTTTTCCCGATGCAACAGCGATAATATTTTTCACGTGCGGCAAAGCGCGATTATCTGTAACACCTTCCGTCGTTCGTGCCATGCTATGCACATTCGTTTCTGCTTCAGGATATACTTTTTTGATCGCTTCGATAACTGCAAAAATTAAATCC
>JAYTNA010000345.1:0-4907 GCA_043748865.1 Saprospiraceae bacterium | reverse complement strand
CCGAAAAACAAATCCATCCAAGGCCAAGTAAAAAATTCCATACTCATCGAATGAATTTCGCAGGCTTCGTAAGTCGGGAAAGTGTATTCCAATAACGGCATATTTCTGCTCGAAAACATTTGAAACGCGTGACCGGCTTCGTGCGTCAGCACATCAATATCGCCGCTCGTGCCGTTGAAGTTGGAAAAAATATACGGTGCTTTATACTTTCCGATAAATGTGCAATAACCGCCGGTCGCTTTTCCGTCCCGATTCACTAAATCCATCAAATCGTGCGTACGCATGAATTTGAAAAATTTGTTGGTTTCCGGCGAGAGTTCGCCGTACATTTTTTCTGCGGCATTAATAATATCTTCCGGTGTGCCGGTCGGTTTCGGATTACCGGAATTGAAACGAAAATCTTCGTCAAAATTTTTCAATTTATCTAAACCCAAACGCTTCGCTTGACGCTCGTGTAAACCGCGAGATACCGGCACGATAAATTTTTCAATCTGTTCTCTAAATTTTTTCACCATCGCGGCATCATAATCCGAGCGCATCATACGAACATAACCTAACTCCACAAAATTTTTATAGCCGAGTGCCAGAGCAATTTTATGGCGCACTTTTACCAAATCATCAAAAATAGTTTCCATTTCCGTTTGATTATCCGAATAGAATTTCCATTTTGCAGCGTTGGCTTCTTGGCGCGTTGTCCGGTTTTTTTCGATTTCGAGTGGGTGAATGGTTGCCAAATTATATTTTTTATCTCGAAACTCGATTTCTGCCGTCGCTTTCAGTTTTTGATATTGGCTGGCTAATTTATTTTCCTCTTGCAGCAACGGGATAATTTCCGGATGAAAAGTTTTAGTTTTCAAGTTGGCAATCGTAAAAAATTGCTTGCCGATTTGTGCTTCCAAAGCCGGACGAAACTTATGTGCCAGTATTTTTTTATAATACTCCGTCTGATAATCCTCAACGACCGGCGCATTCTCGTCGTAAAAATTATTTTCTTCATCATAAAATGTATCGCGTGTATTGAGGCTGTGCCGCACTTGCCCGATCACCGCCATGGTTGAGAAATCGTTTTGTAATTTATTTATTTTTTCGATAACGTTTACGGCAGCCGTTTCATCTGAAACAGTTTCTAAGTTGCGATTAAGCGTTTCGAATTTATTTTTCAACCTTGTTAAATCCGGGCGTTTGTACGCGTATTCGGGAAAAGTCATGGTGTTTTACGATTAATGCGATTTATGATTTTTATATATTTTTTTGCGGCGTAAAATTATTTAATTTATAGGATAAATTGAAAATTATTTTTTTAAGATTGATTTAGAATTATATAATCGTCAAAATCTCTGTCCAATTATGTACCCGTTTATGCGTTTTATCGTTGCCGAAATAATTGTGTGGTTGAGTAAATAAAATTGTTTCGCCGAGAAAAGCATCCAAGTTTTTGAAATGGTCGTCAATCATAATATCCCCCGTAATCATCGTTTTCACACCGCAAAAAACCATTTGCTTCCACGAAATAAATGGGAAATGCTCTTCGAGCCAATCATGTTTTTCTTCCAAGCTTTTTAGAAATTCCGTAGCCGACGACACTATAAATAATTCATACCGAGTGTTTAATTTTTTCAGAGCCTCAACACTGCCTTCAATAACAGCCAGTGTTCTAAAAAAACCGCGTTCACGAATATATTTATGCGCATTCTGAAAAGCGTCCAATTCAATTAGCCCACGTAAACTTTCAAGGGTACGTGCATTCGAACCAAATTCAGCCTTTTCATATCTCATAAATTGGGCGTAAACGTCACTCAAAACACCATCCATATCTACGAGTAATCTTTGTTTCATTACCGACCCGAGTTTTAAAGTTTTAGAATTATAATGAAATTGAATTTTTAGAATCTAAAATCGAAAACTCAATGCGATTCCGCCGCGGCTTTTACCGTTGCAGCATCTACTTTTTTATTTTTCAATAAAAAGATGAGCGGGAAGATGACAATATAAAAAATACTGACAAGTCGGAAAGTATCGAGATAAGATAATAAATAGGCTTGTTTGTCAACTGCAAAATTGATATTAGCAGTGGCTTGAGTAGCTGCCGTTATAGCATCCCCGGTTTTTGAAACAATACCATTTGTTATAGTTGTAACCCTTTCTTGATACAGCGGATTAGTTGAATAAACATTAGCAATTAAATCGTTGCGGTGTTGTGCATAATGCGCTGCAATATAATTGTTCGCCATGGCAATACCAAAAGCACCGCCAATTTGCCGAATCATATTATTAATGGCAATACCGGCGGGTAAATCTTTGGGCGGCAATCCTGCAACACCTTGATTGATGAGCGGCAATTGCAAAAACGATAAACCAAATGTACGCAATACTAAAACATAAAAAAAATCGCCGCGATTAGCGTCGGCAGTCATCATGCCGCCGTAAACACCGAACGCTATAAAAAATAAAAAACCGACGATGATAAATATACGCGGCGGTGCGCCGCCGGCCATCGCCCTGCCAACTATCGGAAACAAAAATACGGCAACTAATGTCGGCAGAATAATAGATAAACCCGTTTCTAAAGCCGTAAAACCGTTGATACGCTGCACCATGACGGGATAGACATAAACGGAAGTAAACAAACCGATACCGGCAACAAACGAAAAAATATTGGTGAGTGCTAAGTTTCTGTCTTTCAAAATTGATAACCGAACGGCAGGATTTGGAATTGTTAATTCGCGCCAAACAAATAAAGCAGAACCCATAACGGCAGAAACTGCGAGAATGCGAATCGTTTCGGAAGCAAACCAATCTTCGGATTCGCCACGCTCTAAAACATATTGCAACGAACCGATGCCGACAGCGAGAAGTAAAATGCCGATATAATCAATCTTAATTTCAGCTTTCGTTTTGCCTTCATTCGGTTTTTTATCAATAAAAGTATAAGCGAGAAAAGTTGCTAAAATGCCGACCGGCACATTTATAAAAAATATCCACGACCAATTATAATTTTGAATCACTAAACCGCCGACAGTTGGTCCGAGTGTAGGACCCATTACGACACCCATGCCGAAAATTCCGGCTGCAATCGGTTGCTGTTCTTTACTGAAAGTTTCAAATAAAATAGCTTGCGATGTAGAAAGTAAAGCACCGCCACCGATACCTTGAATAAATCGCCAGAAAACCAAAGTCGCCAAACTGCCTGACACGCCGCACATATAAGAGGCGAACGTGAAGAGTATCATTGAACTTATATAATAAGATTTTCTACCGAAATATTGCGCTAAGAAACCTGTCAATGGAATGATGATAACGTTGGCAATCGCGTAAGATGTAATCACCCATGCCACGTCTTCGACATTCACGCCGAGACTGCCCGCCATATCGAACAAAGCGACGTTGACGATAGATGTATCTAAAAGTTCCATTACTGCTGCAGTAATAACAGTAAGAACTATAATGACTTTAGCAAGTTTTGAAGCATTCATGCTGACGATTTTAGATTTTAGATTTTGGATTTTGGATTTAGATTTGGGATTTAAAATAGCGCAGAAAAAATTTTTTTCAATCTAAAATCCAAAATCTAAAATCCAAAATCACTTAACCGGCACTACCACGCTAACGCTCATTCCGGGACGTAAAACGAAATTGGGATCTTTTTTATCTGTGATGATAATTTTTGTCGGTACGCGTTGTACCACTTTCACAAAATTACCGGTAGAGTTATCAGGTGGTAATAAACTGAATTTTGCACCGGTTGCTCCGGAAAAACTTTCTATCGTACCTTCCAATTCTTTGTCTTTATAAGCATCCACTTTTATTTTAACTTTTTGTCCGACTGTCATTTTAGCGACTTGTGTTTCTTTAAAGTTGGCTACCACCCAAACTTCGTCGTTTTGAACCAATGTCATTAACGGCTGACCCGCGTTGACCAATTGCCCGACTTGAACACTTTTGCGCGAAATTTCTCCGCTAATGGGAGCAGTAATTGCCGTATAAGTTGCTTGCAGTTTTGCTAATTCCAATTCAGCTTTACGTTGTTCCACTTGCGTTTTAGCAACTTCTACTTGTCTCTGAGCCGCGTTTACTTGTGTTTGTGCTGCTGTTTTTTGAAAACTGCCGGTACTAGCTTGTCTGCGCACAACCTCCACAGATTTTTGTGCCGTTTCTACTTGGCTTTGTACAGCTACTAAAGCCGATTCGGCAGATTCTTTTTCTGCTTTGGTATTGTCCAACATTTGAGCCGGTGCTGATTTTTGTTCTACTAAAGTTTTATAGCGGTTATAATCTTGCGTAGCTTTCCAAATACGAATTTTTGCAGATTCTACATTCGCATTTGCAGTGGCAATTGCGGCATTTGAACTTTCGATACCGGCATTTTGTGCTTGAAAACTTGCATCGCTCGTTTTTTCATTCGCGCCGGCTGTTACGGCGTTTGCAGCAATTAGAGCGACATTGGATTCCGCATTTTTTACAGCATCTTGCGCTTGCAAGACTTTGATTTTTAAATCTCTGTCATCAATCGTGACAAGCGTATCGCCGATTTTCACGATTTGATTGTCTTTTACTTTCACAGCCGTTACCCAACCGCCTGTTCGCGGCAATACCGGAACAATGTTTGATTCGAGTTGTGAATTTTCGGTTTCTTCGTTGTGTAAAAGATAATTTGCTTTTTGAAAACCGAAATAACCGCCTACTAATAATAAGCCGCCTAAGATAAAAGGCAAAGGACTTCTCTTTTTTTTGTCTACTGTTGTTTTATTTTCTTCCATTGTTGACCGGAATTTATTGAATTAATGAATTACCGGAATTGTTGACCGGAATTTTGAAATATTTTTTTGAATTTTTTTGGTTCTTTGACAATTTTAATGGAGATTATTTGAAACAGCCATAACTCTGAGCCTGAGATGCTGAAAGTTGGG
>JAYTNA010000344.1:0-1683 GCA_043748865.1 Saprospiraceae bacterium | reverse complement strand
TATATGAAAACGATGTTTTAGTACGCGCTTCAACACGCGGCAATGGAACAATTGGCGAGGATATGACGCACAATGCAAAAGTTATCCGCAGTATTCCCTTAAAAGCCGGTTTTTCAAAACGCGGTATTTTGCGTGTCGAATTGCGCGGCGAAGCTCTGATTAAAAAAGATACTTTCGATAAAATAAATAAAAAACGTACAGCGGAAGGTTTACAAGTTTTCGCCAATCCGCGCAACGCGGCAACAGGTGGTTTGCGCACAAAAGATGCAAAAGAAACGGCGGCACGCGGTATTGAAGCATTCGTATATCAAATGGGTTTTGCGGAAAGTTTTAACGGCAATGAGCTTTCAGCTATGAGCCATGAGCCGGTAGAAAAGGAAAATCAAAGCTCAAAGCTCAAAGCTCAAAGCTCTAAAAACGCACTGCTCACTTTTAAAAATCACCATGAAATAATTGAATATCTCGGTTCACTCGGTTTTAAAATTCCGACGGATAATTCAACCCATGACCAACCGACTAAAGTTTGTAAAAACATCAACGAAGTAATTGAATTTTGTAACGCTTGGCAAGAAAAGCGCGACAGTTACGATTATGAAATTGACGGCATGGTAGTCAAAGTCAACGATTTACAAACGCAATCGGCTTGTGGCAGTACGAGTCATCATCCGCGTTGGGCAGTGGCGTTTAAATTTAAAGCGAAACAAGCCACAACGCAATTATTGAACGTTGAATTTCAAGTCGGAAAAATCGGAACGATTACGCCGGTGGCAAAATTAAACCCCGTGCAATTAGCGGGCGTGACGGTTTCGTCGGTATCGTTGCACAACGAAGATTTCATCAACTCAAAAGATATTCGCATCGGCGATTTTGTTTTAGTTGAACGCTCCGGCGATGTGATTCCGTATATCGTAAAATCGCTTTCGGAATTGCGCAAAGGGAATGAAGTGCCGATAAAGTATCCCGAATTTTGTCCGTTTGAGATGAGTCGGTTCCCTTCGACACCTCCCATTAACCGACTCGTAAGAAAAGAAGGCGAAGCCGCTTGGCGTTGCGAGAATTGTATCTGCGGAAGACAAGATTTCGGAAAATACGTTTACCACGTATCCAAAGATGCGATGGATATTGAAGGTTTGTCCGGTGCGACGATTGAACGATTTGTTAGCATGGGGTGGATAAATTCTTTCGCCGATTTTTATCGTTTAGATTACGAAAAAATTTCTACACTTGATGGTTTCGGCAAACGCTCGGCAGAAAATTTGAAAAACGGGATTGAAAAAGCGAAAAAAAATTCAATTCAACGCCTTCTCAATAGTTTAAGTGTGCATCATTTAGGCAGACGCGCATCCAAACTCATTGCAGCGGAAGTAGATTATATTTTAGATTTGCAAAACTACGATGTAGAAAAACTGACCGCAATAAAAGAAATCGGTCCCGTTTTAGCCCAAAACATTGTTGATTATTTTTCCAATGAAAAAAATATTGCTGTTCTTCAAGATATGGAATCACTCGGCGTAAATATGCACGCGACGGAGGAAGATAAAAAATCGGCGGCTGCAACTTCCGGTGTTCTACTCGGCAAAACAATTTTATTTACCGGCGCACTCATGCAATTCACCCGTGAATCGGCAGAAAAATTAGCGGCAGAAAACGGTGCAACGATTGCAAGCGGTGTTTCAAAAAATC
>JAYTNA010000343.1:0-3382 GCA_043748865.1 Saprospiraceae bacterium | reverse complement strand
TATCCCCAATTCTAATGATACAAATTCATTCGTCACCAAATAAATTAATTCACACTTACCCATTAAACTCTTTCTGTCTCCAACACTGTCAAGGAACTTCTGCTTACTCGAAAAATCATTTCCGTTTAATTAAACATCGTGTTCTTTCGTAAAGCGACGCAAAAGTAATAGGTCATTCTGAACTGTGCAAGTGTTTTTGAAAATAAATTAAAAATATTTTTCTTGGAAGTTTTTTTTATTCAAAAACCCTTCCTAAACCCCTATTAAATAGCTCTCAAGTAAGTACATCACCACAATCGAGCGTATTTGTCTTATATTATAATTTTTTTTTAATAACTCCATTATAATTTTACAAGTTTAGAAACTGCTCTTGAATCTTTCAGTGTTACAACAACTTGATAGATACCTTTCGGTAAATCGGAAATATCAAAAGTAGTTGAACCGGTATTGGCAAATTGACGTAATGTGCGACCGGCAACATCAACGATGAAAATATTTTCGAAGCCATCTGCATTTTTTAATTCAAAGCGATTGGAAACGGGATTGGGTACTACCGAAATATTATTTTCTCCGTCCGGATTTAGCTGCGTCGTAGCTGTTACAGTGCCGATACCTTTAACAGTAAAGGATGTGACAGACAGTGGCGGCAAATTCAGCGTGGCACTGTTATTAGAAAAATTAACCGTACTTTTTTGCAGCGCGTTTTGCGTATGCGAATTAAAAGTTTCGGCAGCCGGTAAATTTGACAAACTCAATATATCGGCGGCACTCGCCGTGATTCTAAAATTAGAAAAATTAACCGTCGTATTTTTTGTCGCTGACGTTGAACGATTGACTAATACAACCGTCATAGAATCGTTGCCGTTATTAATAGAAGGATAAGCTGAAACACTGGTTTCATCCGTTGAAGCACCTTGCACCGCATAAATTTTATTGTAACGCGCAAATAAATGCAGCGTTTCCCACATACCCGGTTTCCATGACCAAGGCGTGAACACTGCGACATCATTTTTCATAAATTCACCCATCATCGAAGCATACCAAACGGCGTTTACCGTTGCGTCGTTACTGTTGACATCCATTTCCGTTACGCCGAGTTTTATGCCGTGGTTCGCGCCAAAATATTTATCCAACC
This sequence comes from Saprospiraceae bacterium, assembly GCA_043748865.1. Lineage (GTDB taxonomy): Bacteria > Bacteroidota > Bacteroidia > Chitinophagales > Saprospiraceae > JAAFJT01. The sequence goes on along the minus strand of JAYTNA010000343.1, from coordinate 2,247 downwards.
AATCGTTCACGCGTCCGAAAATATATTCTTTGGTTTGCGTGTTATCCCAATTGCCGGTTACATTTTTCACGCCGTTGGCTCCGACATAATTATAATTTCTGTTGAAAAAAACGTTGTGTACTTGCACAATTTGTTCGGCAGTGTTTTCATTCGGATAAAAATGAATATCAAAAACATCTAAAAGCCGAACGCCCGATGCTTTTTGTTCTTCCGCACAACGTTTTATAAAAAATTCGAGCCAAGGATATGTTTTGCCGTCCGTGCCGGTAATTTTATTCATCCAATTAAACCATTGCCATTCATTGGCGGTAACGGGACCGACTAATTTTATATCCGGAAATTTTGCACGCGCTTTTTTAGCGACGGCAAAATAGTTTTGCATAAATGTTTCCGCCGATAAACTCGCCGAAACAACATCATCGTGCGTACCGTTCCAAATTTCAGGTTCGTTATCCATATTCCAATAAGTGACGCGTTGTTTCGGAATATTTAAGGTATTGAACCAATAATCTAAAATGCCGGTAGTTGAATCGGCGTTCCAATTTTGAAGATATAAATTCGGATTGCCACTTACTTTTGCAACGCTTCCGCCTGCGGTATTCGGCACACCCCCGCCGGCTAAATTTTGAGCGGTGCCGGTCCACCATTGCGAACCGTTGTAACCATAATCATTGAAATTATTATTGGTGTTAGCGGCGGCTTTTCCGATGAGTTGAAAAGTCCACATGCCGGTTATATTTCCGGGCAATTGATCGCGCAAATACTTTACCGGATTGTCCCAACTCTCGCCGTAAACATTGTTGTACCAATCCGGATGACTTGAAATACCTTTTCGCCAATTGTATTTAGTGGTGTTGTTACCACCGCCTTCGCGCAAAAAATTCACGCCGGAGTCTTTCAAGCGCAAAATTTCCGCCGGTGTTAAAGTTGCCGCGTAACTTTCTTTAGGCAAAGAGTTATTGCGACCGTAGATGTATGGGGAAATATTTTTACGATCTTTCAAAACATCAATCGAAATTGTTACTTGACCGGTGGCAATCGTGCCCATATAAAATAAACAGAAAAAAATTATTGAGCGCATAAATTAGTTTTTTGATTTTTTTTAAAATGTAAAAGTAAATAATAATCAAGGATTTTCTTTGAGATAAAATTGTTTTTTCAACTTCAACAATTTATTATTACACCGTAAAAGAACCTAACTATTATTCAATTTTGGATTTAGATTTTTAAATCTATCGAAAATCCAAAATCCAAAATCTCTTTAGTGTATGTATAAAAATCGAAAATCGAAAATCGAAAATCGAAAAACCTTTTTAGTGTGGCTTTTCTTCTTATTTATAATTTCTTCACAAGCACAAAACACCACACCGATTTATAAAAATCCGAAAATTGCAACAGACTTGCGTGTGAAAGATCTTTTAGGTCGTATGACCTTAGAAGAAAAAATCGCGCAGATGTGGTGTCATTGGGAAAGTCAAGCAAATGGCGGAAATATTTTGAACGCACAAGGCGAATTGGATGCAACACTGATAGCGAAACGCGCACCTAATGGTCTCGGTCAAGTAGCACGACCGAGCGAAGGCAGTGGTACTGGTGCTTTAGGTAAAGGTTTGAATGCTTTTGAAACTGCTACGTTAGCGAATAAAATTCAAAAGTATTTTGTAGAAAAAACGCGCTTGAGTATTCCGGTCATGTTTCACGAAGAATCTCTGCACGGCAATCAATCCGTTGATGCAACTTCTTTCCCGACGCATTTAGCAATGGGCAGTACTTGGAATGAATCGCTGTTGAATGACGTTTACACGCAAATAGCTCAAGAATGTCGCTTGCGCGGTGCGCATCAAGTACTCGCACCGGTCGTTGATTTAGGACGCGACCCGCGTTGGGGACGCACTGAAGAAACTTTGGGCGAAGACCCTTATCACGTCAGCAGAATGGCGGTGGCAGAAATAAAAGCTTATCAAGGCGGTGCGAATGTTGAAAATATTCCGGCACTCCATGTAGTTTCTACTTTAAAACATTTTGGCGTACACGGTGCGTCCGAAGGCGGATTAAATATTGCACCGAGTTTCGTGGATGAGCGCACATTGCGCGAAGTCTATTTTCCCTCGTTTGAAGCCTGTATCAAACAAGCCGGTGCAAAATCTATTATGCCTTGTTACAATGAGTTGAGTGGTATTCCTGCCCATTCGAATCAATGGCTACTCACCGATTTGTTGCGCAAAGAATGGGGTTTTAAAGGAACAG
>JAYTNA010000342.1:0-1334 GCA_043748865.1 Saprospiraceae bacterium | reverse complement strand
CCCATTACAGCAATTTCTGCGGAGGGCCAAGCAAAATTCATATCCGCGCCGATGTGTTTTGAATTCATCACATCATAAGCACCGCCGTAGGCTTTTCTTGTAATCACGGTCACACGCGGCACGGTGGCTTCACTAAAAGCGTACAAAAGTTTTGCGCCGTGCGTGATAATGCCGTTCCATTCTTGATGCGTACCGGGCAAAAATCCGGGAACGTCCACCAAAACAAGCAACGAAATATTGAACGCATCGCAAAAACGAACAAAACGTGCGGCTTTGCGTGACGAGTCCACATCCAAAACACCGGCGTATGCTTCCGGTTGATTAGCAACTATACCGATAGAACGTCCGGCAATGCGCCCGAATCCGACCAAGATATTTTCAGCATATTGTTTATGAATTTCAAAAAAAGAATCTGCGTCAATGATGCCATTAATGACATCATGCATATCGTAAGGTTGATTCGGATTTGCTGGAATGATATTATTCAATACTTCTCTAAATTCTTCATTAATAGAGTAGGGGAGTCGCGGCGTTTTTTCTTCGCTGTTTTGCGGAAAATAACTCAACAATTGTTTTATTTTTTCTAAACAATCTAAATCATTTGTTGCAGTGAGATGTGTTACGCCGGATTTTGTCGCATGAGTTAAAGCACCGCCGAGTTCTTCAGATGTCACTTCTTCATTCGTCACCGTTTTTACAACATTTGGTCCCGTAACAAACATATACGAAGTTTGCTCGACCATAATAATAAAATCCGTCATCGCCGGCGAATAAACTGCACCACCCGCACACGGTCCCATAATCGCAGAAATTTGCGGCACAACACCCGATGACAAAACATTTCTGTAAAAAATATCGGCATAACCGCCCAAAGAATTTACGCCTTCTTGAATACGCGCACCGCCGGAATCGTTTAAACCGATGCAGGGCGCACCGTTTTTTACAGCCAAATCCATGATTTTACAAATTTTTTCTGCGTGCGTTTCGGAAAGCGAACCGCCGAAGATTGTAAAATCTTGAGAAAAAACATAAACCAATCGCCCTTTGACAGTTCCGTAGCCGGTGACAACGCCGTCACCGAGATAAATTTCGTTTTCTAAACCAAAATCAACGCTTCTATGCGTTACCAATTGACCGATTTCTTCAAAACTGTTCGGGTCGAGAAAAAAATGTACGCGCTCACGCGCCGACAATTTTCCTTTTTTATGCTGCGCTTCTATGCGTTTTTCCCCGCCACCGAGTTTGCTTTGTGCGCGTTTTTCTTGTAGTTCTTTTAATTTATTTTTCATTTTTTATCCATTATCCGTTATCTATTATCCGTTATTGGTGAGTGG
>JAYTNA010000341.1:0-8101 GCA_043748865.1 Saprospiraceae bacterium | reverse complement strand
CCGAAAAATTCGGGTAGAATTGTTTCAATAAACGCGCACCGGCGGCAAACGCCGCGGCAAATTTTCCGGCAGTAGAAGAAACGCCTTGAGTTCTGTTTTTATATTTTCCGAGACCTTGCGGTTCGCCCGTGACAAGATAAACAGGACGTGCTTTACCGAATTTGTAATCGTAAATAATGGTATCGGTGTTGGGCAAACGCATATAGCGGTGGTCGCGGTCGTCGGCTATTTGATTAAACATAACATCCGGCGCGGGATTCATGCGACACAACCAATCTAATCCCCATTTTACTTCGTCTAAAATATCCGGAATACCATTCGGTGTCGGTAAACCTGCAGCATCGAATTTATCCGGAAAGCAATTCGGATTTTTTTCATACGCCAACAACATTTGAAAAACTGCATTTGCTGATGTGGTCGAGTACTGCAAATAATCGGAAGCATCGTGCCATCCGCCCCAAATCGGCAATCGCACGGAATCTATATTTTTATCTTTACCATAAACCACAAAACATCCGGCAGTGTGACACGAATCGCGCAACAACGGATTGTAACCGCAACGTTGCTGGCGCATATAATTCAGTAAAAAATCGCCGGTACCATCGTATACATCGTTCCCGATTTTGAAAACAGATGAGCGAATTTCTTCACCGTTTATGTTTGTTTTTATGAAATAGCTCCCCTGTAAATTAAATGATGAAAAATTTAAACGAAAAGATTTTTCGAAACCTGCCCAATTGGTAAATCCTATAATACTTGTCGGCACTTCAAAGACATTACCAATGGTGTTTCCTGTTAAAGCATTACAGACACAAAATGAACCTAAAATAATATTTTTATCTTTACTGACCAAGACTGCCACTTTCACATCATCCGGCAAATAGCCGAGTTGATTGACGCGAATCCATGATTGAGCGCAACCTACAAAAGACCGGCATAAAATAAAAAGCAGGAAGATGTATTTCATTATTAGGTTATCGGTTATTGGTTATCCGTTATTAAGTTTTATCTGAATCAATCGGCATTAACCGATAATCGATAACGGATAACGGATAACTAATTAAGCAACTGCCAACGAATACCAAACCGAAGCGGCAAATATGTTGCGCCTTGTGTCGAAAAATCCGGAACGGGATAAAGATAACTCGGATAATACACTTTGTGAGTAATGCCGGACGCAATGTTTTCTAATTTCAGAAAGAAACGAAACGTTTTTACTTTCATCGAAGCATAAAAATCTACAACTGCAACATCCGGTACGGATAATTTATTTTGAATAAAAAATTGTCCTGTCAAAGGTAAATACGCCGGTGCGTACCACGACGAAGTATAACGCACATCGAAACCGGCGCGAAAAAGCATCGCTTTTTTAAAAATTTTAGTTTCAAAATACAAACCGGATTTCAAGTAAATAGCCGGAACAGGAATAAATTTTTCGGACGATTTTTGCAGCGTAATTCTATTATCGAGATGAAAAATGCCAACCTTAAAATCTTTTTGTATGACCGCTTGTAAAATACTTATCGGTGCGGTGCTTTGCTGTGCAATAGCGGCGGTATCAAAATAAACAGCGTTGTTCAAAAGTGTATAAGAAACGGTTGCCGACAAATCGAATTTCGGAACGGTGAGCGTGCCGCTCAAATGCGTTTCCAAAGTTTTAGAAAACTTAGAATTATTGTCCCAAACAATTTTGTCGGTGACGTATAATTCGGTTTGAATAAAATTCGGCGCATACAATTGATTAATCGCATTGAGCGTGAGCGTACCAATTTTCGGCAAATCATAAAAAATTTCTCCGGAAAGGCGATAATCACCGGCGTTGTAACCGATAAAATTGATAGACGCATTTGCGTCCACACGAAAATTATCATTCGGTGTGTAAAGCCATCGTCCGACACCGATAATGTTTTGCACTTTGCGCGTCGTTGCTTCTTGATCTATTGCGTGATATTCGTGCGAGATGCCGATTTCAAATAAATCGCTTTGTATCGAATTTTGGATTTTAGATTTTGGATTTTGGATTTTAGTAGTACTATCAATTGGATTTTGAGTTTTGGATTTTGAGTTTTGGATTTTTGAACTGCTATCAATTTTCAGCTCATTACCCAATGCTGCCGACGAAATGCTGCGATTTCTTACCGTACCTACACGGATGTCGTTGCTGATAACATTATCGGATATAAAAAAACGCACACCGCGTGGGTCAGTTACAAAAGCAGGATCGTAAAAACCAACGTTTTGGTAATAAGTAGTTGAATCGGTGAGCGGGAATTTATGTGCAGAAAAATATTTATCGCTTTTGTACGAAATATTGTGTTCGATGCGGTATTGACGTACTGATAGTTTTGAGCTTTGAACTTTTAGCTTTGTACTGTCAATTTTGGGTTTTGAGTTTTGGAATTTTTTAGTGCTGCTATCAAGTTTCGGCTCATTGCTCACATCTAATAGCTCAGAGCTTCTATTTTTATTGAGCGTAAAAAAATGGCGGTAGGATATTTCATAACGCTCAATGCGCGAGTATGCCCCCGAATTGACAAGATTGGAATTGTTGTTGGTGATACGTGCATCGGCGGTAGAAAAAGAATTAGTCGGCAACGTATTGAAAATTGAATCCGAAGCAATACCGCCTTTATCCGTTTGCGATGCAAAATTAGAAGCGAAAGTTAAAAAGCCATCGTAACGGTCGTTGTAATACCACAAACCAACGCCGAAAGCTACCGTTCTTGCTCGCGGAATATCGTATAACCTACCGCGTACGCTCGGTTGATTATTGATGTTCAAATTGAAATCCCGCCGATAATCAATACTTAAATTAATATTATCCGAAAAACTTCTGCCGAAACGCGCATTAAACACACCGTTTTCTTGACTCGAACCACTATAAAATAAATCTGCGAAAGGTTTTGTTTGCCGATAAAACCGCAATTCATCGTTCTTGATGTGATAAATATCGAATGAATGTATGCCCACGTCAAATCCGCGATGCACACGCGGTCGATATAAAATTGGACGCGCTGCTGTTGCTATTTGTCCGAGATTAGTATAATCGTTATCGCGTTGACGAATCGGATCGTATTGTTGAAAATTTCGGGTGAGTAAAGAATCGTCTTCCAAAGTTATTTTCCCACGATTTGTGGGCAAAAAAGATGTTATGTATGCAGTATCTAATGCCACCGCTTCTTCTTGCGTAGAATCCACCGCCTGTTGTTCTCGCGTATAGGTACCGCTGTTGCCGCCAACACCTTCCGGCGGACGTGATTGCGCTTCGCAATGAATAATAAACAATGAACAATGAAAAATGATTAATAATCTAATGAACAACTTTTCATGGGACAATGAACGAGGAACAATGAACAATGAAAAAAGTATTAGATACTTATCATCGTTAAATATTTCTCGTTCATTTTTGAAAAATTGTTCATTATTCATTGTTCACTGTTCATTGTTAAAACTGTCGGACTCATACCCATATTTGAAAAACCGCCGTCGTGAAATAAATTTTGCATCGTCACGTAGCGCGTAAAATCACTAAACATGGCGCAACAAAAATCGGCACAAGCTTCTGCGGAAGCATTTCCCATCGGAGACATTTTATCGGCGTAATCAAAAAACTCTTTAAAACCTTTCACACCGGAACCCGCTGTTGTCCAAGTTGGTGATTGAGAAACGGTATTTACGCGCACTTTATTTTTCACACCGAAATGATAACCGAAACTGCGCGCAAAAGATTCAAGAAGTGCTTTTGCATCTGCCATTTCACTGTAATCTGGAAAAACACGCTGCGCCGCAATGTAAGTGAGTGCAACGATACTGCCCCAATCTGCCATCGCCTCTTGTTTATAAAGCACTTGCATCATTTTGTGAAACGAGATAGACGATACATCTAACGTTTGTTTCATCCATTCGTGATTCAAATCGGTATAATGTTTTCCTTTTCTGACATTGATAGACATTCCGACCGAGTGCAAAACAAAATCAAGTTTACCGCCGAGTATATCGCGGCTACCGGAAAATAGTTTTTCCATATCTTCCAATGAAGTGGCATCTGCGGGAATAATTTCCGCACCAATTTTTTCTGCCAAAATTTTTATTTCGCCGAAGCGCATTGCCACCGGTGCATTTGTTAAAACGATTTTCGCGCCTTGTGCGTGTGCTGTTAAAGCTGTTTTCCAAGCAATGGATTGTTCATTTAATGCGCCGAATATCACGCCGCGTTTGCCTTCCAGAATATTTGTACTCATAAAAATGGTTATTGGTTATTTTAGATTAAATTTCTAACCGTTAAACTACTAAACATAAGTTTGATTCACCATTGTTTGATTTTTAAGTCTCAACAACGTTTATTATTAATTTTGAAAACTCCTTTACGACGCAAAGAACGTAAAATCTTTTTTGATTGTGATTTTAGTTGCGATAAAATCTGAGCCAAAGATTAATTATTGATCAAAAATTATTACTGTCGAAGGTATTTTACATCAGCCGCATTTTTGAAACTTTCTTGCGGACTTTGCCGTTAATTTTAACGCAAGGCACGCAAAGTTTTTAGTAAAGGACGCAAAGTTTAATTCGCTTTAAATATTTTGGACACTAATGTACAAAATCATTAATGGACATAAATGCGATTCCTAATTCGGAATTAGTAATTTGAAATTCAATATTGGCATCATATTTGAAAAATAGTAAAATATCACGCGAAAAATTTTTGCGCGATAAAGACACAAATAGGGGTATTTTTATGTTTTTCATTGAGCTCCGGTTTCCACAAGAAGTCGGAGTTTTTTTATTTTAGTTGGTTAATTTTAGTTGGTTAGTTGGTTGGTTGGTTAGTTCAATAGTTTTAACCAACTAACTAACCAACCAACTAACCAACTATAATCAACCAACCAACTAAATCTTCACCACCCTCATATTCAATACTACTTCATCATTCAACGATACTTCTTCGCCGCCAAAATTTCCGGTTTCTACTAAATTTAAAGTATCTGCGAGCGTTTCATTTTTAATATAATGATTAAAATTTTGAACGGCAGCATTAATTGCTTCATTTTTTTCGATGCTGATGTTGATGCGATCGGTAATATCAAAATTTTTATCTTTACGGAGATTTTGAATTCGGTTGACTAAATCACGTGCAGTGCCTTCCGCGATGAGCGCGTCATTTAAATTTATATCTAAAGCCACAGTTACTTCACCGTCATTCGCTACTTGCCAACCCGGAATATCTTCCGAAGTAATCACAAAGTCTTCGAGCGTGAGCGCGTAATTTTTTTCGTTGACAGTTAAATTATATACGCCGGATTTTTCAATTACTTTGATATCTTCTTGTGATAGCGATTCAATTGCCGTTTGTCCGATTTTCATATCGCCGCCCAATTTTTTGCCGAGTATTTTAAAATTCGGTTTTATTTTTTTGGTGACGATGCCGGAAGTATCTTTAATAAATTCTAAAGTTTTGATATTAGTTTCGGCAGTGATTAAATCTTGAACGCGCCGCACGTGTGCTTCAAATCCATCATTCAGAATCGGTAACAATGCACGTGTCAAAGGTTGACGCACACGAATTTTTTCTTTTTTTCTGACACTCAAAATTAAAGAAGAAATGCGTTGCGCGTAATCCATACTTTCTTCCAAATCTTTATCTATGAAATCCGGATTAGCTTTTGTCAAATCCGTAAGATGTACCGAAGCGTGACGCAACGGCGAGTTTATTTCAATCGCTTTGTCGCGCAAATTTTCGGTTAAGTTTTTGTAGAGCCAATCGGAAAAAAACGGTGCAATCGGCGATGCTAATTGTCCGACTACCATCAAACACTCATACATCGTTTCATACGCCATTTTTTTATCTTCGGACATTTCACCTTTCCAAAAACGGCGACGACTTAAACGCACGTACCAATTTGAAAAATGTTCGTCAACAAATTTTTCCATTGCACGAGCAGCGGCAGTCGGATCGTAATCTTCGTAAGCAGTTGTCACATCAACGATCAATGAATTTAATTTGGAAAGAATCCATCTGTCCAATTCTTCGCGTTTTGCGATAGGTGTTTGATTGGTTTCATCTTGAACAAAACCATCCACGTTGGCGTAAAGCGCGAAAAAATTATACGTATTATAAAGTGTACCAAAAAATTTATTACGCACTTCGAAAATACCTTCTAAATCGAATTTCAAATTATCCCAAGGTTGCGCGTTCGACATCATGTACCAGCGCGTCGCATCTGCACCGTACCTACCGATTGTTTCAAACGGGTCAACCGCATTACCGAGTCGTTTAGACATTTTTTGTCCGTTTTTATCTAAAACTAAACCCGTTGAGACCACGTTTTTAAACGCCACTTTTCCGTACACCATCGCCGCAATTGCGTGCAAAGTATAAAACCAACCGCGTGTTTGGTCAACGCCTTCGCTGATAAAATCTGCCGGAAAATTTTCTTTAAATTTCTTTTTATTTTCAAATGGATAATGCCATTGCGCGTAAGGCATCGCACCCGAATCGAACCAAACATCAATTAAATCCAATTCACGGCGCATCGGTCGTCCGTCATCGCTGATAAGAACGATGTCGTCAATATAAGGGCGGTGTAAATCTTTCGGCACCGATTGATTAAGGCAAAGCGTGTTGTTGGCTTTTTTTATTTCTTTTTCCAATTCTTTGACTGAACCGATACATTTTTCAACGAGTTCACCTTTGCCGACTTCAGTTCTCCAAATCGGTAAAGGAATACCCCAATACCGGGAACGCGATAAATTCCAATCCTGTAAATTTTCCAACCATTTTCCGAAACGCCCTTCACCCGTTGATTGCGGTTTCCAATTAATGGTTTTGTTGAGTGCTACCATTTTTTTGCGCACTTTCGAAGCGCGAATAAACCAAGAATCAAGGGGATAATACAAAATCGGTTTATCCGTGCGCCAACAATGCGGATAAGTGTGTACGTATTTTTGAACATTCAATGCATTGCCTTCAAGTTTTAATTTAACGGAAATATCCACATCAACACTCACATAATTCGGGTCATCTTTATAATCTTTCACGTAACGACCGGAAAATTCGCCGACATTATCTCCAAATTTTCCTTGCTTATCAACGAGCGTTAACGAGCCGATGCCGTTAGCACGACCAACTTTCATATCATCTGCACCGAAAGAAGGTGCCGTGTGAACAACACCTGTTCCGTCTTCAGTCGTAACAAAATCGCCGGTAATTACTTTGAACGCATCGCCATCTGTCGGTTGTGCGTAAGGCAAAAGCTGTTCGTAACGAATACCCGAAAGTTTTTCACCTCTGAAATGGGCCGAAATGTGCTCAACTACCGGTTGATTTTTTCCGCCAAACCATTTACTCACCAATTTTTCCGCAACAATTACACTCACCGCCGCGTGCGTGTAAGGATTATGCGTTTTTATTTTGACGTATTCGATTTTCGGTCCGACAGTGAGTGCTGTATTCGATGGTAAAGTCCATGGCGTTGTCGTCCACGCCGAAATACGCACATCTTCGTCAGCAGTATCGAAAAGCCAATTTGTATCTTTACCGGATTTTACTTTGAACATCGCAACAACTGTTGTATCCGTCACATCTTTATAAGTACCGGGCATATTCAATTCGTGCGAACTCAAACCTGTACCGGCTGCCGGCGAGTAAGGTTGAATCGTATAACCCTTGTACATCAAATCTTTTTTGTATAATTTTTGCAAAAGCGACCACACAGACTCTATATAATCGTTTTCGTAAGTGATGTACGGGTTTTGCAAATCTACCCAATAACCCATTTTGCGCGTGATGTCATCCCAAACATCTTTGTAACGCATCACAGTTTCGCGGCATTTTTGATTATATTCGTCAATCGAAATTTTTTTGCCGATGTCTTCTTTCGTAATCCCCAGTTCTTTTTCTACGCTCAACTCAATCGGCAAACCGTGCGTATCCCAACCGCCTTTTCTTTCGACGCGCTTACCATTGATGGTTTGAAACCGACAAAAAATATCTTTAGTCGCCCGTGCCATCACGTGGTGAATACCCGGCAAACCGTTCGCTGACGGCGGACCTTCGTAAAACACAAACGCATTGTTCGGATTGCGTTGGTTGACCGATTTTTCA
>JAYTNA010000340.1:0-5870 GCA_043748865.1 Saprospiraceae bacterium | reverse complement strand
TACCGAGTCGCGATAATTTTTCTACCCATTCTAAAACCACCTCCGCACTCCATGGGTCGCCGTAAGGATTTCCGAAACCCATGGAAATATATAAAACCAATTCTTTTTTATGATTAATACACAATTGCTGAATTTGTTTGACACGCTCAAGCGATTCGGTAATCGTTGCATTGGTATTTCTTAATTGAAAAGTTTCGGAAATGCTGAATGGATAGCCGATATAAGAAATTTCCGGATAAACGACGGCTTCTCCCGCACCACGTTCATTAGCAACAATCGCTAACAATTTTGTGCGCGTTTGCGATAAATCTAATTGCGCCAAAACTTCTGTCGTGTCGCGCATTTGCGGAATCGCTTTCGGCGAAACGAAACTGCCGAAATCAATCGTATCGAAACCCACACGCAATAATTGATTGATATAGCGCACTTTATCAGCCGTCGGAATAAAATCATGCAAACCTTGCATCGCATCACGCGGACATTCAATTATTTTCATTTTCTGATTTTTTGACAACAGACAACTGGTAAAGGACAACAGACAATGGACAATAGACAATAAACTACTCCAAACAAATTGTGTGACATAAAAATCTATTGTCCGTTATCGGTTGTCTGTTGTCTGTCGTCCATTATCCTTTGTCCATCGTCGCAACATTTCGCTCCAAAAATAAATCAAAACTTGGCACATTTCTGAACTATTTTTGCAGTTGTAAGTTTTTATACGTGAGTATTCTAAAATAAAAAAAATGAACAAGAAAAATATATTGACCGGCATCGGTTTTTTAGGTTTTATTATCGGCGGATCAACTTTGATATTGAGTTTGGTAGGCGTGCAATTAGCACCGTTTGTTTGGTTAGATATGTTCGGCAACGGTATCGGTTTTATAATTAAATTAACTTTGATGTTGGGCGGAATAATTCTTGCAGCAATTGGCAGCGCAGGCTTCGGCGGTAATGATGAAAAAGACCAGTATGCACGACGGAATGAAAAATATTAATTTTTAGTCGGTTAGTCGGTTAGTCTTTTAGTGAAAATTTCATTTCGAGAACTAACCGACTAATCGACTAACCGACTAACCGACTAAAAGATCATGACAGTAGTATCCGAAATAGTTACTAATACGGGCAAAAATATTGAAGAAATTTCCAAAAACAAAACGGTTTTGTTGGTGTTTTTGCGGCATTTCGGTTGCCAATTTTGTCGCTCCGGTTTAGATGATTTATCAAAAATACGGACACGGTTAGAGGAAACAGGCACAGAATTAATTTTCGTACACATGGCAACGCATGAGGTAGCGGAAGCTTATTTTCAAAAATTTAACTTATCAGGTGTACAACACGTGAGTGATCCGGATTGTAATTTATATGTCGATTTCGGTTTGGTAAAAGGTTCTACAACACAATTATTTGGTTTGCAATCGTGGTACCGCGGTTTTACTTTGGGTGCTAAATATGGCTCGGAAGTCGGGCAACATCTTGGCGATAATTTTCAAATGCCCGGCGTTTTTGTCATTTCCAATGGTTTTATTAAAAATAGTTTTATTCATAAAAACGTGTCCGAACGACCGGATTATTTTCAACTTATCGCATGTTGCACTATGCAAATTGAAAAATGAAAAAAATTGAAAATAAAAAAAATCGTGCAAAGAAAATTTATTTTCTTTGCACGATTTTTTTTCACTTTTTTAAAAATAAATTTCGAAAAATAAATTTAAGAATTTATTTTTCATTTAATTACTCGCTCATATCTAATGTATGAAAAACATTGACCACATCTTCATCTTCTTCCATACGGTCTAAGAATTTAATAAAGGCTTCTGTTTCTTCGTCCGATAATTTTTTTGTCATTGTCGGCAGCCGTTCTAAGCCGGCTTGTTCGATGTCAATTTTTTGTTCTTCCAAAAACTTTTGCATTGCGCCATAGTCCTTAAAATTACAATAAATAACGTACTCGTCTTCTTCCGATTTAATTTCATCTAAGCCCGCATCAATCATTTCGAGTTCTAAATCATCTACATTCGGCAGGTTTTCTTTTTTTACACGGAAAGTACCTTTACGCACGAACAAATAGTCAACAGAACCCGATGTGCCGAGTGAACCACCGGTGCGATTGAAGATTAAACGCACATTAGCAACAGTGCGTGTCGGATTATTGGTCGCAGTTTCTACTAGAACTGCAATACCGGCAGGACCGTAGCCTTCATAAACCACTTCCGCATAATCTTCGGCATCTTTCGATGTTGCATTTTTAATTGCCGAATCCACATTTGCTTTCGGCATATTCGCTTTACGTGCATTGTGTATGGCTAAACGTAAACGCGAATTGTAAGCGGGATCGCCACCGGCTTCTTTAACAGCTATCGCAATTTCTTTACCGATTTTGGTAAATGTTTTTGCCATCGCGCCCCATCTTTTGAATTTGCGCTCTTTGCGATATTCAAACGCTCGACCCATATTTTAAAAAATTACGAATTACGAATTATGAATTACGAATTACGATTTTTCAATTCGTAATTCGTAATTCGTAATTCGTAATTGATTAACTACATATTTTTTATAATTTCGTCGCCAAACTCGCTGCATTTTAATTTTGTCGCACCTTCCATGAGGCGCTCAAAATCGTAAGTCACCCGTTTTGCGGCGATAGAATTTTCGATACCCTTTACCAATAAATCTGCTACTTCTTGCCAGCCCATGTATTCAAACATCATTACGCCGGAAAGAATAACCGACGAAGGATTCACAACATCAAGATCGGCATATTTTGGTGCAGTACCGTGTGTCGCTTCAAAAATCGCGTGACCGGTGACGTAATTAATATTTGCACCTGGAGCAATGCCGATACCACCGACTTGTGCCGCCAATGCATCGCTCAAATAATCGCCGTTTAAATTTAAGGTAGCGATAACATCAAAATCTGTCGGGCGCGTTAAAACTTGTTGAAGTGCAATATCTGCAATAGCATCTTTTACTAAAACTTTTCCACTTGCGAGTGCTTCTTTTTGTACGGCATCGGCAGCCGCCGCGCCTTTTTCTGCTTTTATTTTATCGTATTGATTCCAAGTAAAAATTTGATCGCCAAATTCTTTTTCGCACACATCGTAACCCCAATTTTTGAACGCACCTTCAGTAAATTTCATGATGTTACCTTTGTGTACGAGTGTCAACGATTTCTTTTTACTTTCGATTGCAAATTTAATTGCAGCACGCACCAAACGTTCAGTACCGGCTTTAGAAACCGGTTTGATACCGATGCCGACCATTAATTCATTTGAAGCATCTTTTAAATGTGCCGCTTTGTTGTAGTCTTTTACTTTCTGAGCCGTACCGAAACGAATTTTATCAAATTGTTTAGGAAAGTTTTTTTTCAAAAACTTCAAAAATAAATCCGCTTCCGGCGTTCCGGCAGCGTATTCGATACCGGCATAAATATCTTCTGTGTTTTCGCGAAAAATAACCATATCCACATCTTCAGGACGTTTTACGGGCGAAGGCACACCCGTAAACCAACGCACGGGACGCAAACACACGTATAAATCTAAAATTTGGCGCAATGCCACGTTCAACGAGCGAATACCGCCGCCGATCGGTGTCGTTAAAGGACCTTTAATGGCAATTAAATGCTCACGAATAACGTCCAACGTTTCATCCGGCAACCAATTTTTAGTCGCGTTAAATGCTTTTTCACCGGCGAGTACTTCTTTCCAATGAATTTTTCTTTTGCCTTTATATGCTTTTTCAACTGCCGCGTCGAAAACGCGCACCGATGTTTTCCAAATATCGCGTCCGGTACCGTCACCTTCGATGAAAGGGATGATCGGATCATTCGGCACTTTTAATTTACCGTTTTTTATTGTTACCTTAGAACCACTCATGGCGACTTTTACTTTATAGTTTGAAGAAATTGGATTTTGTTGGTTTTATAACGAAATAAGCTTATTGATAATTATAACGTTTTTATCCTACACCGCAAAACGGGGGCAAAGATATAGAAATCTGTATTGTTTTAGGAAAAAATTGGAATAATTTATTGAGGAGAGATTTCGAAAATTATAAGTTACATTGCCCATAATAATTGATGAAAAGGTTAAAAAATTAGATTTGAATTAAAATATCTCAAGATAATCAAATGCCGTATCATTTAAAAAATCGTTGATGATGTTTTGGTGGGAAATAATTTTTTCTACTAATATTTTAGTTGAACAATTACCGGTGCGTAACCAAATAATTTTAGGTGGAATGCCGTGTTTGACTTGAAGAATATAGAAATCTTCGTCAAGGGTAACAACTGCATCAAATTGATGTTGACGCGCATATCTATAAATCTCAAAATCATTTGAATCCACTAATCCTAAATCTTTAACATGGAAAGTGTTTGGGAATAAGTGTTCAATTAGAGGAACTATTCGATGAGAAATATTTTGATCAACCAACAATTTCATCCGTTCTTTTTTTTAAAAAATAAAATAATACCATAAATGCGAGCACTTGTACAAGCATCAAATTAAGCATTAATTCTAAGAAACAAAAAAGAAAATAATTTTTTGAGATTGAGTATAAAATAAGAAATGTTTCAATCTATCAATAATTTCATTGAACAGCAATTAATGTTCGATGCTGACGGTTGGCTGAAAATTCTAAGGCAGTAAAAACATCTATTTGGGTAAGTTCCGGAAAATCATTAAGAATATCTTCGGTAGTCATACCTGATGATAGCCACCGTAAAATATCTTCAACAGTAATACGCATACCTCTTATGCAAGGTTTTCCGCCACGCTTACCGGATTCAACCGTAATAATATTTTTGAAAATATACATATTTTGAAAAATGTTTAAAATTCAGACAAACAAAATTAATCATTTATTTATTAATTCCAAACGCCTATCGGATTAAATTTTTTTAATAGCGGTTTAACTTTTTGAAAAAAAGCTTGATAATTATTTTTATTTTCAGGTATTGTAATTCTTGAAAAACCACAGTTCTCGAAACAAATTCTAAGGTAATTAATAAAAGTTGTATTGTGTGGCTCGAATAAAAAACGACTGTCAATACTTGGAGTTTTTGTTATTTTGATACAATACGGCATACCACCACTTACATTATCTTTATGGTAAAAGTCTGCTGATATTTCTAAATGAGGATATTCTTCCTGTGCTTCCGGATCATTTATATATTCCGAGTTATTAAACATTTCTCTCGTTTCTTCTAACCAATCTTCATCAATAGTTGAAACAAGATCATCAATGCTACAAATTTGTATCGGGTCAGCATAGTTCCACATCAATTCTTCATTTTTTTCATAATCCCAAGCAAAATTACAAGCACCTACAATTTCATAAAACATTTTTAAGGAAAGCGGAATAAAACCAAATTCACTTACAGTTTCGTCTAAGGTCTTCAACAAATGTCCTGTATTTGGCAAAGGTTTAATAAGCGGTCTTTCAAAATTATATTTAAACTCAGTTTTGAAAAAATAATTTATTGCTTTCAATTCTTTATAAATGATATCAAGATTGTAGGCAACCCGATGAAATGTTTCCGCCATGACTTTTTCAATGTCAGTAAAATTTTCAGCTAAAAAGGCATCTTGTCCTAATTTATAAATATCGTCATAAACTGTTTTTGTTTCACCGCTTATGTATCTGTCGTAAAATGTCATAAAGTAAATGCTTTTGACAAAGAGTTTTAAATTTCTAAAATACTCCAATAATCAAAAAATGGATTCAAATTTTATTGCAAACTCTGCCTTTATATCTCCCGTTTCCGAAAATTCTTTCAAAACAACATTTTCAATTCTATTCACCCATATTTCACCTTCCGGTTTCGCCATTTCTATTTTAATATAATTATCCGTAAAACCGGTGAGGAG
>JAYTNA010000339.1:0-13393 GCA_043748865.1 Saprospiraceae bacterium | reverse complement strand
TATTGAATTGTTCGCTCAAATATTTATTCGTCAAAGTACCTTTGAAAATATAAATACCATTCATTAAGCCGGGACTTTGTGTGATTAAATTGTAAAAACCATTTGTCTGCTCACTTTTTAACAACAGCGGCATCAAAATATGACTGATGGCATTTGATGCAGTACGCGGTACGCGTGAAGCAATATTCGGCACACAATAATGAATCACATCGTTATGGCGATACGTGGGCTTTTCGTGTGATGTTACTTGAGAAGTTTCAAAACAGCCGCCTTGATCTATACTGATATCAATAATAACAGAACCCGGACGCATTTTCGATACCATTTCACTCGTTACAATCATAGGTGTACGCGCATTCGCAGAATGAATAGCACCGATAGCTGCATCTGCCGTCATTAATTCACGTTCAAGTACAGCCGGGTCAATAGCTGAAGTAAATAGTTGTCTGCCGACTTGATTTTGCAGCCGCATGAGTTTGTAAATATTATTATCGAAAATGCGCACTTCCGCACCCAAACCCAAAGCAACGCGTGTGGCAAATTCTGCTGCAACTCCCGCACCGAGTATTACAACTTTTGCCGGCGGCACTCCGGCAACACCGCCTAAAAGCACGCCGACTCCGCCTCGAGCTACACTCAATAATTCCGCCGCAGTGAGCATGGCACTCATGCCGGCAATTTCTGACATGATACGCACGACCGGATATGTTCCGACTTCGTCGCGGATATATTCCATCGCTAAAGCGATGACGCGCTTTTGCCGCAATTTATTAATATATTCTTCGGTAATAATTGGTGCTTGAAGCGGTGAAATAATGATTTGATTCGGTATACAAAATTCTATTTCATCGAGCGTAGGTGGTGCCGATTTTAAAATAATATCGGCTTGATACACTGCTTTTGAAGAATGTGCGATTTCCGCACCTGCTTCCGAAAATTCAATATCAGTAAAATTTGATTTTTCACCCGCACCTGCTTGCACCAAAATACGATGTCCGCGTGCCGTCAAAGTGCGTACGCTTGAAGGTACTAACGCCACGCGGTTTTCCTGCAAAGTAGTCTCTTTCGGAATACCGATGAATAAATGTCCGCTTTTTTTTTGGACAGGCATTAATCTTTCTTCGGTTTCGGGTATACTGTGTGCTACGCTACTGAAAGACATTTTGAATTTTGAATTTTAGATTTATGAAATGAACGCTAAATAAAAACAGCAAGAGCTGATAGCCCATAACTTATAAGCGAGAAGTGAAATCCCTCAATAAATCGTAATTGATTACAAAATTACAATTTTTCTTGATGAATCCGGCAGTAAACTTATTTTTATTCTTACGGTTTCGGGTAAGGCTATGTTTTCAATAATTTGGGGCCACTCTATGAAACAATAATTACCAATATTGTACAAATACTCTTCGATACCAATGTCGAGTGCTTCTTCAAAAGATTTTAGGCGGTACAAATCTAAATGAAATACTTTTTGGTTGTCCGATTCATAAACATTCACCAACGAGAAAGTCGGACTACTCGTCGGTGTATTAATTTTTAAATAGGTGCAAAAAGCTTTTACGAAAGTGGTTTTGCCGACGCCCATTTCACCGAATAAAAAAAAACATTTTTTACACGGCATTTTTTTGTCTAACCATTCCGCCGCTTTTTTCCAATCGTTTATTTTTTTAACGGTAAATTCGTTTTCCATACCCATCTTATTTTCTCGTTACAGATAACGGCAATGTGTCCGCATTAACGCCCGTGAAAATACCCAGACCATTTACTATATTCGTAAATGGAGCCGTTAAATTTGTTGAGTTGGTTCCGTTACCATTATACAACGATGCATAGTTGGCATCAACATGGTATAAAATAATATTGTGGTTGCCGAAATAAGTAAATTGCTGAGCACGGATTTCTTGCGCATTGGCTTGTGTCGGAGATAAACGAAAAAAACGATTAGTGCGCTCAAAACCATTACCATCCGGATTTATAAGTGTCGGACTTGTTTCAATGTTTTGAACGACAACTAGATAAAAATCTTTCGTGTCATTCATCCACGTCAATTGCACCGGATCCGGAAAAACGGGCGGTAAATTTGGGTTGAAACTTGTCACCACCGGAACAGCGATAGTAGTCACGCTACTTTTATATAATTTCGGTTTTGAAGGAATTGTTGTTGTCGCGGTTAACGTGTTGCCGTTATAAACGAACGACATCGTATAAATTTTTCCGGAATCTGCCGTGATGGTGGATATATAATGCCCGTTGCCGATCGGCTTGAGTGTATATGTTTTTCCCTCAACTGCAATCGTCATCGTTAAATTATCCAAAGTTTGCGCCGTTGCTGTACTGTCGGATAATGAAATTTCCTTCGTCACTAAAATATCAATCGTACGATTGGCATATAAATACGCTTGCACAACGGCTCTATCCGCCGAGATATTCAGGTCTGTGTTTTTAGTGCAGTTTGAAAAAATTACTGCAACTAAAACTATAAAAAATAAATTCTTTAACACGGTAATAATTGTTAATTGTTAATGATTAATGCTCAAATTCTAATTTGAAAACATTCTCTTGATAAACTTAGAAACACTTATCCTTTTTAAAATTTTAGATTAATAGTTAATGGTGTTTTTTCGAATTAACCATTAACCATTATTTAAGTCTCCAAATAACGGATAAATTCGGCGTGAAACCGAGGTAGTTGACATTGTTTTCGATTACGTTGCCGGATTGTACAGTAAACTGTTTGTACCAAACATTGGCGCGGTCATACACATTGAATACAGAAAGACTGATGGCGCGCGCAGCACCTTTACCACTTTTCCAATTAAAAGTAGCGGCTACATCCATTCGATGGTATTCGGGCAAACGCGCCACGTTTTTATCCGACACATTGATGTATTGTTGCGCCGTTCCGTCGAGTAAAACAGTTTGATAACCGCCTTCCGGTGATGTATAAGGGCGACCGCTTGCAAAAATCCATGTTGCAGAAAAATCCCAATTTTTGTATTTATAAATGCCGACAATTTTCAACTCATGGCGCACGTCGTTATCCGCATTAAAATCTTTTGTGCCGTAAATAGGAAAATTATTTACGACTTCGCCGAGGGTATAAGATACCCAACCGTTCAATGCGCCATATTTTTTCTGCAAAAGCAAATCTACACCGCGCACATGACCGGTACCTTGATAAAAGTTTTCACTGTAATTAATTACTTGACGGCTCGGTTGAATACGCAATGAATACTGCGTCAAACCGGTCAGTTCTTTGTAATAGCCTTCGGCATCAAAAATCCAATCTTTAGTTTCGTAACTGAAACCGGCAATATAATGTGTTGAACCCGCGACCGGCAATTTTGCATTATCTGCTAAAACCCAAAAATCGCGACTGCCCGACAAAATATCTTCGCGCACAACTTGTTTTACAAATTGATTGTATTGTCCATAAGCCGCTTTCAATTTTAATTGCTCTGAAAGTTTATAATTGAAAGACAAACGCGGTTCAGTATAAGTTTTAGATGTCGGCGTGAAATAAGTTTCTCTTAAACCCGCGATGATTTCCATGTTTTTAAACGGTTTCCATTTATCTTGAACGTAAGCGACAAGCGTTGAACCGTTTGTGTTTCTGTCTATAATTGTTGTCGTATCATTTTGTGCGTAAGTATATTTAATCGTATTGTAAGTCGCGTTCAAACCGAATTCGATGCTGTTATTGTCAGATGCTTTATATTCCGCATCGGCTTTGACAGAAAAATCGTTGAGGTTATTGTTCTCAAAAGTTCCGTCGTTAAATGTTTTTGCTGTACCTGTTGCATCCGTAATCGTGCGTTGAACCGAGCGATTGCGGTCCGAATAATAATTTGAAAACGATGCTAAAGTATTCACATAAAATTTTGAATTAAATTGATGACTCCATTTCAATGCACCGCCAAGATTTCCCCAATTCGTTAAGTCGGTAATATTCAAATTAAAATTCGGGCGCGTCGTCGTCTGAATAAATCCGAGATTAGTGACATTTACTTTCGGTGAATTATCTAAATTATCCGTACCGTTATATATACTCAACGTCAGAACGTCTTTTTTTGTGGGCTTGTAAGTCACCTTGCCATTCAAATCATAGAAGTAAGATGTAGGCGAAGAATTGAAAAAATTTCTACGTCCATTGTCGCCGGCAATAGTTGTAGTACCACTGTATTTTTTAAAAATCGCATCGTACAAACCGGTTTGATAAGAGCGACGCGCCGCAAAAAATGTTGTTAATTGGTCTGTAATTGGTACTTCCACAAAAGCATTTGCTGCTATAAAACCTAAATCAATACCCGCGTTAAAATTATTCGTATTACCTTCTTTTGCCGTAATTTCTGCAACGGCAGAAACGCGCCCGCCAAATTTGGATTCAAAACCACCTTTATAGAGTTGTACGTCTTTCACAGCATTCGGATTGAAAGCCGAGAAGAAACCAAATAAATGTTCAACATGATAGACAGTAAAACCGTCGTATAAAACCAAAGTTTGATCCGGCTTTCCGCCGCGCACATACAGACCCGAAGAATTTTCGTTCGCCGCCGAAACACCCGGCATTAATTGAAAAGCGCGAAAAATATCTTTTTCACCAACACTCGGCAAAGCCTGAATTTTTGCCGGCGAAATTTTCAGCATAGATACTTTTTCGGCGGCACGTAATAACTCTTGACGTTCTGCCGTCACCGTTATTTCTTCAAGCGTTGTTGATTGCGGTTCCATTTCAAGTAACAAATCAACGATATTTGTTTTCGGTGTTAAATAAAATAATGAATTTTTATAACCGATGTAAGAAATATCCAAACCCGCCGTATCGGAAGGGACATCAAGCAACGTAAAGCGACCGTCTACATTCGATGTTGTTCCTTTTGTCGTACCTTTAACGGTGACACTTACGAAAGGTAAAGGTTCGCCTGTATTTTTTTCTTTAATGATACCTGTGAGCGTGAAACCGTTTCTTGTCGGATTGCCGACGTATTTTGTTTTCTTTTCTGCTTCTTCTTTCGCTGTCTGTTTATTTTTATCGAAGATGGCATAACCGCCGTCATCATTTTTTACATACGCCAATTTGGTATCGCGCAAAATAATTTTTATGGCTTGATCTGCTTTTGTACCGGTAAAGTAATACGAAAAACGTATAGTTTTTACATCGGCAATATTATAAGCAATATTCAATTTATATTTCGTATTCAGCGTTTCAAACACTTTATCTAATGTTTGATAATTGAAATACTCTTTTATTTCAACATCGCCTCCCGTTGTTTGCGCCCGAATTGACAGGGAAAAAATGAGCGCAAATAAGGTAAGAAAGTACGTTTTTTTCATTAAGAAAGCATTTATTAAAATTCAAGGCGCAAATGTCGTGAATTTTAACAGTTATAAGTAATGAATTGTGTAAAAATTGCGTTTATCTTAATTGATTCATTTAAAACCATGCGTTGTCATGTCGGAACTCATAACGTCGGAAAATTAATTTTGTGAATGAAATTTTATTTATTACGTGTTTTTATTAATTACTTTAACAAAATTACCATGAAGAAATTGTTATCATCTTTATTATTTTTAATTTTATTGACGGCATGTAAAAAGGAGCCGCTATATTTGAAATACTTTTGGGGAGACGTGTCCGGTATAAAAATTAATGGCATAAATTGGCCTTCTCATTCGGACTGGACGACAAAAATTGTGGGCGAAAAGCTTACTCCAACCCCTGATTGCAATTTTACGCTTGCATTTATCCGAATAGAAACTTACACGAGTGATGACTTTAAAAGAGAATCTTTAGGCATAGGTGGACTTCCTTTGAAAACAGGTAAATATATTTTAAAAAATAGTAGTTCTTTTCGATGTGATTCTTTACCGGCTACTGTTTTGAATTTGTCAACTGCCGATGGCGATGCGGGTGTTGGTAACTATATTCCTCTCAAGGGTGCTGATAACAGCGTTACTATTACTTCTTATGATGCTGCCACAAATGAAGTCAGAGGAACATTTGATATTACTTTTGTAAAAAATTATTTAGGGGCATTTTATGACACGAATTATACTGATACCATTCGTTTCAACGGTGGACAGTTTCATACACGATGGATAGAATAAAAATGTAAACAAAAACTGCTGCCCACAATTAAAGTGAGCAGCAGTTTTTTATGAATTTGCGTCCAAAATAGCCTCAATATAAATTTTAGTTTTTTCAGTATTTTAGTCACTTGCTCAATTTGTTTGCTTACGCCGGTACTTTAAATTTACAAGTCAGCACCGTAATATCGTCCGGAAAATCTAAATTTCCTTTAAAACTTTCTGCTTTATTCATTAAAATTTTATTGAATTGTTCAGCAGAATGGTGATAGTTGTTACACACCAAATCGCCGAGCAGTTCTTCATCAAAATATGCGCCTGATGTATTTTTTATATCGGTAATACCATCCGTAAAAATAAGCAAACAAGCCTCGTCGGTTAAATTGATGGTATCGGATTCTATGCGCGGTAATTCTTCAAAGTAGCCGAGAATAGAACAACCTTTATCTAACCAATTCAAAGTTTTATTAGTGTAAAAAGCCGGTGGTATGTGTCCGGCATTTACGTAACGCATGGTGCGTGTTTGTGTGTCTAAATCAACTATAAATAAAGTAACGAATCGCTCACCCTGCGTGACGCGCCAAATAGCTTTATTTAATCTTTGAACGTATTCTTCAACAGTTCCGTCGTTTTGTACAATGGCGTGCAAACTTGCTTCGATGTTCGACATCAATAAAGCCGCAGCTAAACCTTTTCCCGAAACATCGGCGACGCACATAATATAACGTGTATCGGAAACTTTGAGACAATCAAAATAATCACCGCCGACACCGAAATGCGGTTTATAAATAGATGAGAGTTCAAACAAATTATTTTGCGGTAATTTTTGCGGCACGAGTGCGAGTTGCATTTCGCTTGCCAATTGCATTTCGTGTTCAAACCGTACTTCTTCTAATTGCCGCGAAAACCGCCGTTTATTTTCTATCGAAACCGCAACGATATTACTGATAGAAAGAATCAATTGAATTTTTCCAAAATCATTGCTCCCGTATTCATTTAAAAAAGTGTAACCGATAGGTGCTTCTCTGTGTACAATCGGAATGACGTACTCGAAAATTTTCCAAAAATCTTCCTTTTCATCGCTGAGTTTTTTCTGGTCAAATCCGATTTGATTGAATTTCGCCGGCAAATGTTTAGGTATAGTTTTAATATTATTTTCGCTCAAACCAATATGTGTCACACATTCCCAATCTTCGCCTTTAGGCAGAAAAAAAGCCATTCGACTCACGCCCATTTCCCAACTCAAAAATTTGGTGTACATATTCAACAGCGATACTTCATCAACATCGTGGTTGACGGCAGTAGTTATTTCCAATAAACGATTGATTTGCAATTGTTTCAAGGATATTTCGCGCTCGTAGTCTTTTTTCGTTAAGTTCAAATCGGATTAAGTGTGTTTAATTAATGGACAATGGACAATGGACAATGGACAATTATTTTTAAACGTTTTTTTAAATAATTTTTAAATCCGTTGAGAACTTTCAATTTTCAATTTTCAATTTTCAACTGATTGTAAACCTACAACAAGGTTTTTTATTCAAAGCATTAATCTTTAATTTTAACATCTAAGGCATCTCGAAAACCGTTGCCGACTAAATTAAAAGCAAGCACGAGTACTACAATCGCACACGCCGGAATCAAAGCAAGAAAAACTTTTCCGCCGATAGCGTAGCCGTAATTTTCATTCAGCATCGTTCCCCAACTCGGCGTGGGCGGTTGAATACCGAAACCGATAAGACTCAAACCGGATTCGATAAGTATTGCCGTTGCAAAATTAGAGGCAGCGAGAACCATAACGGGTCCGAGAATGTTGGGTAAAATATGTCGAAGAATAATGCGCGGTGTTGAGTAACCCATACTCTTCGCCGCTTCGATAAAAGAAATTTGTTTGAGCGATAAAACTTGTCCGCGCACTAAACGCGCAACGTCCACCCACATCGTTAGACCGACGGCGAAAAAAATAATACCGACACCGCGACCTAATGCTAAAACAATGGCAAAAACTAGGAGTATCGTTGGAATAGACCAAACGGTATTGATGAGCAACATGATTAAGCTATCCGTGCGTCCGCCTAAATATCCGGCAAGTGCGCCCAAAAAAACGCCGAGTGTCAAAGAAATAATAACGGCAATTAAACCGACAAAAAGTGATACACGCACACCGAGTAATAAACGACTGAGATTATCTCTACCGAAATTATCAGTACCAAGCCAAAATGTTTTTTCTGCGATTTGCGCTTGAGTTTTTATTTGTGCTTCATGGATGCCGATATCATACTTTAAATTATCGGTTGCTAAATAACTGTAAGTATCGGATTTTTTTTCTATACCGGGCTTGTTAATATTTGTTGCGGCAATGACATCTAAGATGTGCAGCGTTTTATTTTTGCCTTTTACAAGTGTGTGCGTCATCGGATTTTCTCCTGCATATTTTTCATACGCGACCGAATCACCCACAATAGAAATTTCGTTGACCGGAATTTTTTCAAAAACGGAAGGCGCGCCGTACATGAGTTTTTGAAAAAAATTTATGTACGGAAATTCTCGCTTCTTGCGCACTAATAAAGTTTTTATCGCGAAACCGGGTTGCTTCAAAGCTATTGTCGGATTTTGATCATTCACGTCCGGCGTTGAATCCGGTGTAATGGTGTAACCGAGTATGGCGATAAGCACCGACAATGCAATAATCCACAAACCTATCACCGCCGGCGTATTGCGTTTAACTTTTTTCCAAGCGAGCTGGTTGGGTGAGAGATTTTGGTCTTGCACGTGGATGTATTTTTCGTTTTCAACTAATTTCCAGCTCGTCCGGCATCAATTTATATTTCATCAACAGGTGCATAACTGCGATGACATCTTTTTCGCAATATTTGGCGATGCGCGGCAAATCATTTTCTTCGTAATAAATTCGATGCACATCTGCGCCGCCAATATCATCTTTCGGTGAAGGAAAACCTAATACCGCAGCTAAGAGTTTAAGGGACGTAAAAGATTTATAATCACCGAATTTCCAAAGCTCCATTGTATCTATTAAATGTGTTACTTCCCAAGGTTTTTTCCCGGCGAGGTCAAACATTTTCGGCAAACTCAGACCGTTAATTAGCAAGCGTCGAGAAATATAAGGCACGTCAAACTCTTTGATATTATGTCCGCATAAATATTTCGGATTCTTTTCGTTGTAATCGCTGTAACGATCTTTCATTAAGGTTGAAAAATCTTCCAAGAGTTGTTTCTCGTCGTTGTTTGCAAAACTTTTTACGTGCGCTTTGTACATTCCCGTTACCTTATCTTTTACAACACCGCCGACACTGATACAAATAATTTTTCCAAACTCGGCATAAATGCCGGCGCGGTCATAAACATCTGCCGGCGTTTTTTCTTTTACTTCTTCCGATTCTTGTATTTTTTTATCTTTATTTTCTTTTCCTACTTTCGGCGCCAATTTTTCTTTCCGGTCTTCTTCTAATTTTTTCACCATTGGTCCGGCCTTGTGTGCCCACAATTCTTTCCAAGTCTCATCTAAATCATCGTGATGCTTTTCACTCGGAACAGTTTCAATATCAAAAAAGAGAATTTTGGTGATGTCTAAATTATCGAGCATAGATTTTTAGTCGGTTGGTCGATTAGTCGGTTAGCCGGTTAGCCTTTCATTTTGACTAACTGACTAACCGACTAACCGACTAAAATTAAAGTTTATATTTCTCAATCATTTCAAGCAATTCATCTTTATGGTTTTTGCCGATGGGTAAAAGTTTGGGCAATCCTTTTTCCATAATTTCAACAGAGTTGCCGACAATGGCGCGAATTTTATCCATCGCTACGATAAAAGAGCGGTGAATGCGCACAAATTTTTGCATCGGCAATTTATCTTCCAAACTTTTCATCGTTTGCAATGAAACAATTTTGTCGGTATCTGTTTTTAAAATTACATAATCTTTCAAACCTTCGACATAAACGATTTCCGAAAAACGAATGCGCATAAGTTTTTTATCTGCTTTCACGAAAATATAATCTACTTCTTCAACTTTTTCCGGTGATGACGTACTTTTAGCTGCCGTTGTAATTTCTTGTTTATCCCTTCGATTGGCTTCCAATGCTTTGTTCATAGATTTCATAAACCTATCCATCGGAATTGGTTTCAATAAATAATCCAAAGCATTGAGTTCAAATCCTTCGACGGCATAATTAGAATATGCCGTCGTGAAAATTACCATTGGCGGTTTTGAAAGTGTTTTCAGGAAATCTATACCTGTTAGTTGCGGCATTTGAATATCGAGCAGCATCAAATCTACATTGTGCGCTTTGAGTGCAGCATTGGCTTCAAAAGCATTATTACAACGCGCCACCAAATTCAGTTCGGGCATATTCCCAATGTAAGTTTCCAAGACATCGAGTGCCAAAGGTTCGTCATCAACTATAATTACATTCATAAAAACAATGAATAATGAACAATGAACAATGAACAATCTTTTTAAACCATTGATTAAACCGGCTTTTTGCATTTTAAAATGACAGAAGATTGCACTTGCACAAAAATACAAATAAACGTCGAGAATTTAATTACAATAGAATTGAAAATTATCGTTCATTGTTTATTGTTCTATGCCGGGAAAAAAAGCATCGGGTAAATGTGTAATAAAAGATTTTTCATTTTTAATAATCACGCTGATAATATCGAAACGAATAGCACCTTCGTGCCTGAACTTGTGCATATATTCAATAGCGGCTCGAATCATCAGGCGGCGTTTTTTTGTGGAAACCGCTTCTTCAGGTTTTTCAAATGCATCATTCACGCGGGTTTTAACTTCAACGAAAACTAAAATATGGCGGTCGTTGGCAATAATATCTATTTCCGATCTGCCGGTGCGCCAATTTTTTTCTTTGATGTGCCAATCATTTTGTATCAGAAACTCACAAGCAATTTCTTCGCCTTTTTTTCCTAATTCAATGTGCTTGCTCATTAATTCGTTTATACGCTAATAAAATTTATTATTTCCTTTGATGATTTTTGTGTTCCGATGTGCTTCGTTGTCCGGCATCTGTGCTTACATTTTTTGTTGAACTAATCTCCTCATAATCATCGTACAGCGATTTTTGATATGCCGTTGATTGTTTATCAACATTGGCGCGTACTTGATCAATTTTAAAAAAGAAAATTGCTTTTATAAATAACCAACCAATGACTAAAGGGTAACAAAAAACGGTAAAAGCTAATTTTATGATACCCGATAAAATGTCACGTCGAAACAAATTTATCATATCCACGAAATAAAACCATACTACGCGATAATTTACAATTAAAGTTATTATCAACAGAATTGGTGCGCCGATATAGAGCAGTTTGTAAAAGCCTTTAAATGCATAATAGAGAACGAACATGAGTGCGCCCAGCAATAAAAGTGCAATGATTGAATTGAAAGGTCCGCGGCGTTTCGTATCGTAGTTGGTGTAGTCTGTGCTGATGTTGAACATAATTTTGTATTTGTTAGTTGTAAGGTGTCAGTTATAAAGATTATAATTAAATTAAATTTAGCGAATTAGCAATTTACAACTAATAATCAACAACTAAACACAGTTTTTCTATGTCACTCTTTTCAATAAAGTGACTACCAAATAAATAGATTTAAGTTTCAAATTGCGCTTGAAAAAACATTATACAAATGTACTCAATTGTTTTTAGTGTGTGATTTTTTTTGAAACTTTTTTATTTCGGCTGAAAAAATCTAACATTGATATTTCTCAAACCGGCACGATTTTAGAAAATCACTCAAAGTCATTTGCGACACAAAAATATTTAAAATTTAGAATTAAACGTAATTCTATAAAGCGAGCAGGAGCAGTCCACTGGGGGGTGGGACTGCTCCAACGCTCGCCGGATTATCAGCCTTCAGTTATCAGTCTTCAGCTATTAGAAAAACATCAAAGACCTAAAATCGAAAATCCCAAATCGAAAATATTTTCCTTTCCCAACAAAATTACATCTTCTTTTTTCTCTTTTAAAATTTTAAAGTCTGAAATTTGCGTTTTTATTGTCTGACAATGGACACCGGACTATGGACAATAAAAAACAATTGGTTCAATTGTCCATAGTCCGCTGTCTATTGTCCATTAATTTCATGTCAGAGAAAAAATTACCTTCAAAAATGGGTGTAAAAGTTTTTGCACCGGCTTCAGTTGCAAACGTCGCTTGCGGTTTCGATATTTTAGGTTTCGCATTGAATGGTCCCGGTGATGAAGTCATTGCGCGATTTTCGGATAAAAAAGGTGTGCATATTTCTAAAATTACCGGCGGTAAATTGCCACTCGCAGCAGAAAAAAACACCGCCGGTTATGCTGCAATAAAATTCTTGGAATTTATTGGCGAACAAGACAGAGGCATCGAATTAGAAATTCATAAAAAAATGCCGTTCGGCAGCGGTTTGGGTTCGAGTGCAGCGAGTGCAGTAGGCGGCGTGATGGCAGTGAATGAACTTTTGCGTCGCCCTTTAGAAAAACGCGCGTTGTTACAATTCGCTGTTCTTGGAGAAAGTATTGCAAGCGGTGCTATTCATGCAGATAATGTTGCGCCGTCTTTACTGGGCGGATTTACTTTGGTGCGCGATTCTTGCACTTTAGATGTGCATCGTATTCACGTGCCGCGTGGTTTGTACGCAACGATTATTTATCCGAAAGTAGAAATTTTGACAAAAGAAGCGCGCGCTATGCTTAAAACGGAGGTGCCGTTGAAAACTGTAACGAAACAATCTGCCAATCTCGGTGCGTTTATTATTGGTATGTTTAATTCCGATTTTAATTTAATTCGCCGCTCTTTGAATGATTTAATTATCGAACCGCAACGCGCAGGACTTATTCCGCATTTTTACGCCGCCAAAGAAGCGGCATTCAATGCCAATGTTTTGGGTTGCAGTATTTCCGGTTCGGGTCCGTCTATCTTCGCGCTCAGTGAAAATAGTTTAATCGCAGAACAAGCCGGCGAAGCATTTAAAAAAATATTTCACGATAATAAAATTCCTTGCGATTTATTTTTATCATCAATTAATATGGAAGGTTGTGTTGTTTGTTGATTTTGGTTAATTGGTTATCCCTTATCCGGTATTCCATTAATAGTTTTGTAAAATAAAAATGTTGTTGAGTTTTCAAAACATGAATGACGTTTTTTCAAAATCTTTTTGAAATTTATTTCAAAAAGATTTTGAATTTTTTTTTGAATTTTTTTTGAAAAAATAAAATACAAAAATCTTTTTTATTTTTTATTTTTAAAATGTTTCACGTGGAACATAAAAAAATTTCGCTCAAAAAAATT
>JAYTNA010000338.1:0-2818 GCA_043748865.1 Saprospiraceae bacterium | reverse complement strand
TTGGTGCAATCAACCGACAACGAAATAAGATTATTACCCGCTTTGCCGGATATTTGGGAAGAAGGCTCTGTTAAAGGTATTTGCACACGCGGCGGTTTTGAAATTTCTATGACTTGGAAAAATCATACGCTCATAAATGTCAATATATCTTCTAAAAAAGGTGGTTCAACAAAATTAATCAGTGGAAATAAAGTAAAAAACATTTCACTGAAACGCGGACAAAAATTTGAAGTTAAATGGTAAGGAATAAAAAACAAATAATTAACCCTACCGGCAGAGCTTATTTATTTCTCATTTCTAAATGTGCATTTTTATTTGCACTTTATGCAACATTATCACCAACATAAAGTATAAATAAAATAAAGTAACATATCTGTTTAAACTTATCACGTTCAGATCTAAAATAAATTTTTCATTTAACAAAAAATCCGGACAAAACACATTGGAAATTAGTAAAGACGCATAAAAGTAGTGTCACATGAGGCGTTCATGTATTAGAAAAAAATTTACGTGTTTATCTTAAGTCAAATACTTTAAGCATAAAAGTGTAAATTTGAATGAAAATTTATTTTTTACATCATAAAAAAAATATTTTTCAAACATTTAATTTACAGTTATTTACACCTTATCATTTAAAAAATTAAAATTATCGGAGAAAATGTATATAATTCCTTTACATTAAAATAGAAATTTTCAATTAAAGTTTCTAATTTTAATATAGAAAATTTTTTAAGCACTTTATGAAACACAATAACTTTTTAGATCCGGAAAATATTTCGGCTCTTATCAATGCTTTTAAATTAGATTTAGAGAAGGGAACGGTTATCTTTTATGAGGAACCGGTTTTTCTTGCCATGATTGATCAATGCTTTTCAACAGGCTTTTTGAATGAAGCTATTAATATTTCTGAAAATGCGTTAGAACAACATCCTTTTTCTTCGGATATACTTATCCGTTTGGCAAAAATTTCAATAAAATTGGCACTTTTCGACAAAAGTGATGTCACAATTGACCGCTTGTATGCTTTGTCTCCTCAAAGTATTTATACCGTTTTATTGAAATCAGAATATTATGCTGCGCAAAATAAGCACTACGAAGCCCGCGCATTTCTACAGGCTGCAAAAACCTCGAGAAGCTATTCGGATGAAGAACGCTCTGAAGTTTTTTTATTGGAAGCACTTATTTTGGATGCCGATAAACGCTATAACGATATGTTTCGCGCACTCAAAAACTGTTTGCTGCTCAATCCGAACAATCAACCGGCTTACCGATTAATGTTTTGGGTGATTGAATGTACGGGGTTTTACAATGCCGGAATTGTTTTTTATAACAAACTTATCAGCAACAATGCCTACAATGCCAACGCTTGGTTAAATTTGGGTTATGCACATACGGCTCTCAATGAACGTGAAGACGCACTTGAAGCATTCGGTTACTGTTTCGCGATTGATGAAAAATGTTTAGATGCCTATATAGAAGCGGGGGATATTCTATTGCAGCATAAAAAATATAAAGAAGCGCAATCGTTATTTGAACGCGCACTCCAATATTGTGGCGATAATGCTTTGACTTATCAAAAATTGGGCGTTTGCTATATGCGTCGCCGCCGTTTTAAACGTGCGAATGAATACCTCATTAAATCCTTGGAATTAGATACAATGAGTTCGGAAACGCATTTTTTTATCGGTAAATGCGCTTTTTATGCCGGTCAATGGTCTCTAGCCGTTAAGGCTTTGGAAAGTGCGATCGCTTTGGATGATAGTTTTGAAGATTATCATGCGGCTCTCGGCGAGGCTTATGTGAAAACGGAAGCGTTTTTAAATGCCATTAAATGTTTTCGTCGCGCCACAATGATTGCACCTGAAAATATAGAAATTTGGTTGAAACATATCGAATTTCTCATTGAAGTCGGACAAATTAGAACGGCTTTGAAAATAATTGAAGAAGCCGAATTAAATACGGGTGCAGGAGAATTAGTTTTTTATCGCATCGGTTGTTTATTCACCATAGGTAAGCACCATGAAGCTATGGCACTGTTATCGAAAAATATAGATAAAAATTTTAGAAAAAAAGCATCATTCTTTCAAAGTTTTCCGAATTTAGAACAAGAACCGGAATTTTTGGCAGTTTTTGAAGCGCACGCTATGTAAAGATGGTTATCGGTTATTCGTTATCGGTTATTAGTTATCGGTTAACGGTTATTAGTTATCGGTTATCGGTTATTAGTTATCGGTTAACTATATATTATAACGAATAACCGATAACCGATAACTCAATTTTCTCTTTGCATCAACTCCAATGCCCAAGATTTTAAGTATTGCCTGTTTTGTTTAGAAAGTGTGGTTTTATCGAGAATAGCAAATGCTTCTTCCAAATGTATTTCTTGTAAAGTTTCAACTACTTTTTTCGCTCCCGATGAGATAAAAATAGATTTCATGGTATTTATTTTTGTTGCTTCGTCTTTTGTTTCGGTAGTTAATAAATTTTTGAGTGTTGCATTTTCATTATCGTTAGCCAATTCTAATGCTTTAATTACTAAAAGCGTTTTTTTATTTTGTACAATATCACCGCCGACTTTTTTACCGAACTTTTTCGGGTCCCCGAATGAATCTAAAATATCATCGTGCATCTGAAAAGCTATGCCGACATGACAACCGAAATGATATAATGCGCGCGCTTCCGCATTTTTTGCTCCGCCAATGAGTGCACCGATTTCTAAAGCCGCACCTACCAACACAGAAGTTTTAAACTCAATCATACGCAGATATTCTTGTTCCGACACCTCCGAGCGCGTTTCAAAATCCATATCTAATTGCTG
>JAYTNA010000337.1:0-3290 GCA_043748865.1 Saprospiraceae bacterium | reverse complement strand
GAAGACGGTATCGAGTATCTGCGCTACAACCGCGTCGTTATTGCTACTGATGCCGATGTGGATGGTATGCACATTCGTTTGTTATTGCTGACTTTCTTTCTGCAATTTTTTCCGGATTTGGTGCGCAACGGACATTTATATATTCTCAATACGCCGTTGTTCCGGGTTCGCGATAAAAAAATTACTTACTATTGCTATTCAGATGCGGAAAAAAAAGACGCAATAAAAAAATTGCGCGGCAAAGCAGAAATCACGCGCTTTAAAGGTCTTGGAGAAATTTCGCCGAATGAGTTTCAAGATTTTATCAATAAAAATATCCGTCTTCAACCGGTTTTAATGACCGACGAAATGAATATTGATCACGTTTTGGATTATTACATGGGAAAAAATACACCCGAACGCCAAGACTTTATCGTAGAAAATTTGCGTGTCGAACTCGGTGAAATTGAAGATGAAATTGAAATTGCGGAAGCGATGAGTGAATAAATGTTAGACAATGGACAATGGACAATAGACGAGCTTGCTATAAATCATTAATAATCAATTTTTAAAGATTATTCATTGTCTATTGTCCATCGTCCGTTGTCCATTATCCATTGTTTAGTTGCTGCGCATAAAAACCTGTTGAATTTTTCTATGTCGTTTCATGGACATTGAAATATCTTTTACAGACCAGATTATAATAGTCCCATGCGTTGAGTCGGTTTTTTTTTTTCAAACAAGAAATCGAAAACGCCTTTGACATTATCGGCGATACTGTTAATTCTCGGCAGAATCAAAATTTGATTGACAGGTAACGTAGATAGAGATTCAAAAAAACTTATTAAAAACAGGGACCATTTATCAATGGTTGTATCGGCGAAATTTTTTGTAGTGAATAGCGTATTACAACTGCTTAATAATTTTCCCTGCCCACTCAAAATTAAAGTTTGTGTCCGAAAAATAGCTGGGGCAATATTTCTTAGAGCAGTCATTCAGGTAATTTTTAATTAAAAAATCCGCAATGCTAAGTCAGTGAACATTTTTTCTACATTTTCGCCGGTTTTGGCACTCGTTATGTAATCCCATATTATCGGCATTTTTTCTGCTAATTCGATAAGTTGTTCATCCGATACTAAATCTTTTTTGTTAGCTACAATCACAATTGCTGTATCAGGCAGGATATTTTTTAAAAAAGTCATATCCGAATTAACTGCAGTGAAAGTATGCGGGCGCGTCAAGTCAACTACATAAACAATTCCACTTGTACCTAAAAAATACGCATCAGGTACTTTATGTTGCGTAATTTCACCGGCAATATCCCAAACCAATAAAGCAACGTCGCCTTTTTCGGTAACAACAGTTTTTGAATTTACTTTCGCCCCAATAGTTGTTAAGTACTTATCACTAAATTCTTGATAAATAAATTGATTAAACAGCGATGTTTTACCCACGCCGAAACTACCTGTAATAATTATTTTTTTACTTATCATTAGTTATTAGGATTGCTTGTAAGAAATTGCTTGTCTTTTTATTCGTTCGGGTGCTATAAATAGCAATTCGAGTTGTTCCGATAAATCATTTTGTTCTTTTGACGTAATATTTGTGCGATGCAACATATTTGTATTCTGAAGAAAATCAATTATTTTATCGAAATGCGCATTTGATTCTTGAATAGAAATTGAACCTTTAAAAGCCAATGCAAAATAACAATAGCTGAAGTTGTAGAGGAGTATGCGATAAGTGCCATATTGGATTTGATCGAGTTCTTGTTTATCTCTCACAAGTGCATCCTCGGCGAATTCTTTGATAGCGGTAAACATACCGGCTACAGCATCTCTTTTCAAAGTTTTATGTAGTGCGGCACTGCCAAGCAACAAGCCGGAATGACGTTGTATGACAAAAATTTCTTCCAATATCGGTACATCAACCGATGACATAATTTCATCTGCTGTACTGATTCCAAAAATTTTATTTCTAAAAATTCTAATCATACTGCTTGGTGATGACAAAAATTGTAACCGTTCATTGATACTATCTTTTATTATCTGAAACTGATACGAAATAAATTTTTGTATCATCCGCCCCAACATCGGCGAAATCGTATCTATAATTTCTTGTTTAGAGTTTTTAATTTTCTGCTCAATCATTGCATTAATCACTCGAGCATACTCAATCGGAAAATGTTCTTTCAGAAACGTGATATGATCTTCAACAATCGGATTAACATGACTTTCTAATAGCGATCGGTCAACGATAGTTTTGTGCAAATTGGAGAGAGCTTCTCTTTCTTCACGCAATAAAATTTCTTTTAACTGTTCCAAACCTCGATTGTCATCAGTGAAAGGCATTTTTTCGTTTGTCATCGGTTAGTTAGTTTAGTCTATTAGTCGGTTAGTCTATTAGTCGGTTAGTCTATTAGTCAATTAGTCGGGTAATCAAAAATACGAATAGACTAACCAACTAACCGACTAATAGACTAACCGACTAAAATTATTCCTTCAATTTTTTCGCCACTTCCACCAAAAAATCAGCTAATTGTACACGATCTTGTTTTGAAGTCTGCTCAATTTTTTTATTCAAATGATCGGCGTTTTGCATGAGCAGCAATTCCAGATTATGAATATGTTCTTGCAAACCTTTTTCCATAATGGCGATATGTTGCAACGTGTTTTCTTCCAATTTTTTAATATTAGAATCAATGTCAGCAAAACGGATATTATATTCGGTTATTTTTGGACCCATAATAATATCGCGCAGTATCGTCATATCGCCAAACATACCCATTCCGCCACTGTTATTGTTGTTTCCGGAATTGTTTGCAGTTTCATTAACTACTTGTGTTGTACTATTTTCTTTTGCCATGCTTATTGTACATTTGTTTTAAAATATAATGAAATTACTTACACACTGCTAAGTTAATTGTTTCTACAATGATTGATAATACTTCTGTTCTAATTTACGCGCCTACCATTACCAATAGATTGCGCTATACACTCGATTTAATGCTTTGCGAATTTGCAAATATATCCGTTAATTATACCACAGAGAAAGATTATTTTTTAAAATATCCTTCGGCGAAAATAAATTATTCTTTTGATAAAATAGCAAATGAGTTAATATTTATAAAAAGTCATACCTTGCTTTATGAAAAAGGCATTGATAAAAAAAATATTGATGAGATATTTAAAAATTCAAATGACGAAGATTTATTCGCCAAGGTTTTCTTGTGTATCAGTCGTTATGAAGAATACAATTTGAAGGCTACGGATTTTGACAGCCACGCCCGATTTACAGCTGCCAATTCTTTT
>JAYTNA010000336.1:0-2936 GCA_043748865.1 Saprospiraceae bacterium | reverse complement strand
CAATACCCAATATCCGATACCCCATTTAGCACATTACGGTTTCGCATTGGCAATTGACAACGAAAATCCATTACGTGCTTGGGTAATTCCGGCAGTGAGTGACGAAGTGCGCGTACCGCACAATTTGGCTTTGTGTGTGTGCAGAACAGAAAACGGCGGCGAAACTTGGCAACAACTGCTTAAAGGTTTACCTCAAAAAAA
Organism: Saprospiraceae bacterium; assembly: GCA_043748865.1. Classification (GTDB taxonomy): domain Bacteria; phylum Bacteroidota; class Bacteroidia; order Chitinophagales; family Saprospiraceae; genus JAAFJT01. Next base: position 2,735 of record JAYTNA010000336.1, on the reverse strand, counting down.
CTGCTTCGATATTGTTTTCCGACACGCTTTCGATATTTATAAAAATACTTTGGCTTTCGGCACTACTAACGGCAACTTATATATTTCCGAAAATTTCGGTGATGATTGGAAATCTATAAATAATAATTTACCGCGCATTGAGGCGGTTTTAATTAAGAATTAAGCATCTAACCCGATAATCTCTAATTAAACGCACCAAAATGCCAAAGTACGCCCGCAGGATCGTGCATAAAAAATTCTTTTCCCCAGTCATTTTCTACAACGGGTGATAATTTTACACCTTCGTATTTTTTTTGAAGCCCGATATTTTGTATTTCATTCAAGTATTCATAAACATTATTTACTTCAAGAAAAATCATTGAATTTTCTATCCAATCTTTGACATAAGCATTTTGCAAATAGAAACCCAATTTTTCGGAAATCTTAAAGTAAGACATACTGAGGTCAATTACCGATTCTTCAAAACCTAAATCTTTGTAAAATTGCCGCGATTCATTAAAGTTTTTTGAACCGATGAAAGTTCTTACCGATTTTATGTTGTGTTTCATGTTTCATGATTGCATTAATAGATTACCTGAAAAATGTTTGTTTCTGTACCCACTTCCAAGCGTCACCAATTTCTTCGTCTTGAACAATACCGGTAAATTCAAAACCGTTACGCGATAAAATTTTTGTGGAAGCATTGTGTTCCGGTGCTGTCTTCGCTGTTATGACAAGGCTCGGGTCAATTGTATTAGCAATCGTTATCAGTTGTTGGCATGCATAAGAGGCAATACCTTGACCTTCATGATCTTTAAATGTACCGTAAGCAATTTCAACTTCGTTGTCTTTTGGTTTTCCCACAAAACCGCCGACACCTACAACTTCGGCGTCACGGATGACAAAATAACCAATCCATGGCGGATTGTATCCGACTTTATAATAGTATGCCGGATAAGCTTCGAAAATGCTTTGACAATCCGGACTCGCGTAAATTTCTTCAGTTTTGTCTTCGTCAATGCGTATTGGTTCAAATTTCATGATTGGTTCTCGTTTCATGTATAATTTGTTATTTGGCATTACTTAATCTTTTCTAAAGTCAGTAAAAAAGCAAAATTCAAAGCCACATCTTTTAAATAATCAAAACGTCCGCTCGCACCGCCATGACCAAATTCCATGTTGGTATGCAGCAGCAAAACGTTTTTATCCGTTTTCAGAGTGCGCAGTTTGGCAACCCATTTTGCCGGTTCAAAGTATTGTACTTGACTATCGTGCAAGCCGGTTGTGACTAAAAGGTTCGGATAATTTTTTTGTTCGATATTTTCATAAGGACTGTAGCTTTTCAAGTAAAAGTAAGCATCTTTATTTTTTGGATTACCCCACTCATCAAACTCATTCGTTGTTAACGGAATACTTTCATCAAGCATTGTATTCACCACATCTACGAAAGGAACTTGTGCGATAACCCCATGCCATAAACTTGGAGCCATATTGACAACGGCACCCATAAGCAAACCACCGGCACTACCGCCTTGCGCATACAAATGTGCTTTAGAAGTATATTTTTCGCGCACTAAAAATTCACCGCAATCTATGAAATCCGTAAAAGTATTTTTCTTTTTCATTAATTTTCCGTCTTCGTACCACTGCCGTCCCATTTCTTGTCCGCCGCGAATATGTGCAATAGCAAATACAAAGCCGCGATTGAGCAAACTTAAACGCGTACTATTAAAAGAGGCATCGGTACTGCTGCCATAGCTTCCGTAAGCATATAGCAACAAAGGCGCATTACCGGTTTTCAAAAAACCTTTTTTATAAACCAACGACACAGGAATTTTTGTACCATCTTTAGCAGTAGCCGTTAATCGCTCAGTCATATAATCGTTAACGTCATAGTCGCCCAATACTTCCTGCTGTTTCATCAGTTTTTTGTCTTTAGTAGCCATGTTATAATCGTATGTAGACGAAGGCGTAACCAATGATGTATATCGGTAGCGCAACGTTGTGCTGTTATACTCCTCATTACCACCGATACCGGCAGAGTAGGCAGCCTCACCAAAATTTAAATAATGTTCGATGTTGTCTTTTAAATTCTGAATACGCAATTTGACCAAGCCGTCTTTGCGTTCATTCAGTACAATAAAATCTTTGAATTCTTCGACACCTTGCAGCAATACATCATTGCGATGCGGTATTACTTCTGTCCAATGAGCGGCATCAGTTTTGTCTAACGGGCAAGTCATCAATTTAAAATTTTTTGCGGCGTCTTTGTTTGTACGAATTAAAAATCTGTCTGACAATGGTGTGACATCGTAAAGCACATCTTTCATGCGGGGTGCAAAAACTTTAAAGTCATTAGTAGGTTTGTCTGCATCAATCATTCTTACTTCCGCACTCATCGTGGCTTGAGAAGTAATGAAAATGTATTTATTATTTTTACTTTTGCCGACTCCGATATAATTACTCTTGTCTTTCTCTTCGTAAACCAACACATCTGTTGACGCATCGGTGCCTAAAACGTGACGTTTTATTTTTTCGGATAAAAGTGTTACCGGATTTTTAGAAGTGTAAAAGAATGTTTTATTGTCGGCAGCCCAAACAGGACTTCCTTCCGTATTAGCAACAGCATCGGACAGCATTTCTCCGGTTTCTAAATTTTTTACATAAATAGTGTATTGTCTCCTGCTGATTTCATCTACACCAAAAGCAAGCAATTTATTATCTTCGCTGACATCAAAACCGGTAGCACTGTAATA
>JAYTNA010000335.1:0-1845 GCA_043748865.1 Saprospiraceae bacterium | reverse complement strand
TTTTTTAAATTCTCTACTCCAAAACACTTCATTGTGCTTACCCCTATCGCGTATCACAACTTGAATATTTTCTTCACTGAAACCGCCGGCTTTTAAAGCAAAATAAGTATTTTGAAGTGTTTTTTCCATAAACCTGCTTTCTGTTTTACTGCCGCACACATAAAAACGACTGCGTTCATGGGCGGTGTATTGTTTTGTCATATCTAAAACTTCCGAATTGAACCAAAAAGCCGGAGAAAGCACACCAATTTTTCCGAATACGTTCGGATAAACTAAGCCGGCATAATAACTGATTAATCCGCCCAACGAACTGCCCGACATCACCGTTTTATTTTTATCGGTAAGCGTTCGATAATTTTGATCAATCGAAGGTTTTAAATTTTCAACAATGAATTTTAAAAAAATATCGCCTTCACCGCCTCGTCCGTTTTTTTTGTTTTTAAACGGAGCATACTCATCTGCACGATTATCGCCGCCGTTATCAATGCCGACAATGATGACTTGTTTCGATGTCGGCATTTTATCCATCGTTACTCTTAATTTCCAATCGGTAGAAAAGGCTGTATTGTGGTCAAATAAATTTTGTCCGTCGTGCATATACCATACTCCGTAGCGTTTTTTACTTTCGTCGTAACCCGGTGGTAAATAAATGCGAATCGTGCGCGAACGATTGAGTGGTATGATGTCTATTTCTTGAATGTCAATGCGTGAAGGTGTCATCAATCTGTATGTTTTAATTAAGGTACAAAAATAGCGCAATGCCTTTCAATGTTCTTGTTTATTTTTGGCGAATTTTTTTAATGATGTATCTTCTGCAGGAAAAAAAAGAATATGCCGATTTTTGCGCGAATGAACACACACTGCCGATTTTTATGCAAAATTGGTGGCTTGATGCTGTTTGCAAAAATGCGAATGATTGGCAACCGATTTTTTCAAAAGATAAAAATGGAATTATTGATGCCGTATTGATTTGTCATACACGCAAAAAATATTTTTTAAAAAAAATCGGAGAGCCGCCACTCACACAATTTTCCGGTGTTTGGTTTCGAGAAAAAACTAATCTAAATCAAGTATCTAAACGCAGCGAAAAATATTTTTTCATTAAGAAAAATTTAGACGCGCTCATTGATCAAATACCACGTGCAGATATTTATTTTTTTCGATTACAATACACGCTCACCGATGCGCAACCTTTTTTTTGGAAAGGTTTTCAAACATTGGTGCGATATACTTATCGTTTAGAAAATATTAAAAACTTTTCCGAACTGCAAACGCAAATGAACAATAACACGCGCAGAAATATTAAACGCGGTTTAGCAAATTATGATTTAGAATTTTCGGAAGATTGGCATACTTTCGTTCAGTTGAACAATACCGTTTTTGCACGACAAGAAAAAAATGCACCGATTAACAACACTGTCTGGAAAAATTTAGATGAAGTTTTGAGTGAACACAATGCGCGTATGATTTTATTCGCTCGAAATAAAACTACGCAAACGATTGATGCCGGTGTTTATATCGTTTTTGATTTCAATACGGCGTATTATCTCGCAGGCGGTTGCAACGATTCGGGTAGGGAAAACGGTGGTTTATATTTTTGTTTATGGAACGCTATTCAAACGGCAGCGAAACGTGTGGATATTTTTGATTTTGAAGGTAGCATGCTCAAAAATATCGAACCGGTTTTTCGCGGTTTCGGCGGCATTCAAACACCTTATTTAACGATACAAAAAACGAAAAATATTTTTTTGCGAATCCTTAATTCTTAATTTTAATAATTTGCCTTCGACTTTGTAAACTTTGTGCAGCACTTTGTGAGCTTAGTGTTAAATTTAAACACTAAGC